>NZ_AUTL01000150.1:0-5941 GCF_000498015.1 Pseudoalteromonas sp. TAE79 | reverse complement strand
CTATCTACAGACGGTTTAATTTATGGTCCAAAAAAGGGATTTTGAATGAACTGTTTCGCGCATTATCTCGTGATGCGGACATGGATTGGGTCTTCATTGATGGCAGTATTGTCAGGGCTCATCAACATAGTTGCGGTGCAAGAACTGCTGACAATGAATCAATTGGAAAGAGCCGAGGTGGAAATTCTACGAAAATTCATCTTGCAGTCGATAGCGGAGGGTTGCCTGTTTATTATGAATTATCCTGTGGAAATACGCATGATATCGTCCATGCAGAGTCACTCGTAGCTAATTGCCCAACAAGTAATATGGTTGTCGCAGATAAAGGCTACGACAGTGAAAAACTGAGAGCGTTTGTTCGTGATAATAACGCTACACCCGTTATTCCACGTAAGGGCAACAGTTTAGTAGGCAATGAAGATATTGACTGGTGCATGTACAAATATCGGCACTTGGTTGAGAATGCATTTGGCCGTATTAAGCAATATAGAGGGATAGCCACGCGGTATGAAAAGCTTGAACGAAATTATCATTCAATGCTCGCTTTAGCATTTACTATGATGTGGCTACCAATGTGGGCTGATTGATATATGTACTACAAAGATCAACAGCCCCTAGTCGCAGATATGAATCGCGCTACTTCCCTTAATGTATTGTCTGATCATTCTTGCCTCAACATTGCCTAATGAGGTTAACTTCGAGGATGTTTTCAATTTTCTGTTTTTTACCGCTCCAAATGTACTTGTAATGCCCACTTTGAATAGGGATCGTCACCGCTTTAGGCTTAAATGCGGCTAAGCATTCACCCCCTTCATCACGAACACTTTTATCGAAATTTTCCGAGAAAACCCATTGATCGACGCGAAGCGGCGTCGATGGGATGAATCGGAATAGTTAGCCCTGCTCTTGAATGTATTTTTGAATTGTATCAGCAGCCCATTCCCAACAGAGCAAACAAAATATCCGTCAGACCAAAATGTTTTTTTAACCCAGAATTGCTTTTTAAACCATTTAAATCTCGACCATAGACTTTGCGTTGTAGATTGTTTAATTCTCCTAACGTAACTCGCAACGCTGATATTGGGAGAGATCGTTAGCAATATGTGTATATGATCTTTGTCCACCTCGATCTCTTCGATATTAAATTCTGAGCGCTCTGCAATTTCAGTGATTTTTTGTTTTACAAAATCACCTACATCACCTTTTAACAATTGTTTTCTATATTTAACCACAAGTATTAAATGTAGCGCTATTAAATATTTACAGTGAGATTTAGTTTCATATTCCATCTTGACAACTCATTTCCATACAGTAGTCTATACAGTGTATGAAAAAGACGCTTAGATACAACTACAGGCTAAATCCTACGCCAGAGCAAGAAGCTAAACTCGTTGAGTTTGGCGCGACAGCGCGTGGCATTTGGAACTTATTGTTGTCTGAGAACATGCGTCGATATGAGTTCGATAAAACGTTTTTGTTTTACAAAGACATGGCCTCACTACTTAAAGATATCAAGACGTTCGAAGAGTTTAACTGGATCAAAGCATTCGATTCTGCGGCAGCTCAACAAGTTGCCCGCGACCTAGAATTAGCGCTCAAGAATGTTTTTACTAAAGGTCGCTTGCAACGCTTTCCAAAGCACAAGATCTCATATAAAAAGAAAAAACTTCACAACGATAGTTTTCGAGCGGTCAATAACTCGCACTGTATCCGCATTGAAAATGGCGCTATCAGTATCCCAAAGGTAGGCAAGATACCCATTATCTTGCATCGCAAACTAGCAAGTAAAATCAAGACTGTAACTATCCAGTATCACCACGGAAAATGGGGATGCAGCATCACTCAGGAAGTTGAGTGCAAAACAGCTAAACAAGTTTTAAAAACAATCACAGGTTTTGACATTAACTCAAAGCAAACTGTTGTTGGCTCAGATGGTTTTGTGGTCGATAACCCCAAGTTTTTAAAGCAGTCAAAAACAAAGTTAAATCAATTGCAACGCCAGCTTGCACGCCGAACTAAAGGTTCAAATCGCTGGCAAAAAACCAAACAACGCATCAACAAATTACACGGCAAAATCTCACGGCAAAGGCTCGACTTTGCACACAAAATTTCACGCCAGATAACCAATGAAAATGACATTTTAGTGTTCGAAGATTTAACGTAAAAGGGATGCAAAAGTTCAATGGCAGCATGGTTGCCGATAATGTGATGGGCTTAATTACTCAGCTTTCAAAATACAAAACTGAGCTTGAAGGTAAACTCTATCACGAGATTGGCAGGTTTGAAAAATCCACTGGGGTTTGTTCTGAATGCGGCCAACATCATGTTTTAACATTGAACGACAGATATTTCACATGTACGGCTTGTGAAACTAACCAAAGCCGAGACTTGTCAGCGGCTAAAGTCATAGCAAAAACAGGTGAATTAGATTTGATTGCGGCTGGGATCGTCGCAAGGGTTACCCCCACATCTCAGCAGAAATCAGCCATTAAAACGAAAGTCTTCGAGCTATCGAAGTTTGCTGTTGGAACTGAGAAAAAAGAAGCAGCCTAGTCTCTAAGTCAAGGCTGTAGAAGCCCATTGATCGACACGGAGTGGCGTCGATGGGTAGTTCACACAGTAAGCCATTACTGCCGTTTGTACGCAAATGTTTTGCAAACTGTTGGGGAGCGACATAGTCATCGGTATATAAATGTTTAAACTCATCATCCCTTATATCATGTAGGTCCAGAGAGACCTTATTAATATAGCAACGCATTGTTAGTTCTGTGTCTGGCTCATTAGTTGCTGATAAGAATCTTTCTCGGTGATATATAGTTTCAGCAAACGCTGTATCTCAGATGAAACTAGTCAAGCCCGCGTAATTTTGTCTAGTAGTTCATCACTGACAGTTTAGACAATGTATTTCGCAGTTAGGCTCGAAACTCGTCATGAGTTAAAATTCTATCAAATATAGATCTAAAGAATGATGCAAGCGATGTACGAAAAATATTATGTATACTATCCAGCGAGATTACTTCATTCTGAACACCGGTTTGCTCGACAACATTAGATAAAGCCTTAGTCTGTAAATATTAAATTTGTACTAAAAATTATCAAAGTTATAGTTTAATATGAAGTTTAAAATATACTCATCAGGAGATAATTTATGAACGCAATACAAATAGCCACTTTATTAGTTTTAGCTATGTCTGTAGTGGCTCTCGCCACTGGTTTATACGCCCTTAAAAATAGAAACAGATAGTGTTCTTTTATCTAATTAGCAATATTTTCCAGCTTTGATAGCGTATAAGTCGACATACGCATTTCGTGTCCCAAAGATCGTATGCGATTTAGGATATTACTCATTACCTTGCTATATTATTTTACTCAGGGTTTTACGAGTTAGCTATGAACGCTAAAGGTAATTGTTGTCAATCATAGTGAGCTACTAATGAATAAGGTACAGCATATAAGTACAAAGCATGACTTTATCAATACCGTCACGCTTGGAGAATTAAATACGCACTCAAGTCCTATGGCTGAAATTGCGATAGTTAAAGTAGGCTTAACAACAGCCGGTTTACGTACTTTTTCTACTTCAATACAATGGGAATTGAGTACTTTAGCAAAAGCGCTGGGCACAACTGAACGTACTTTGTTACGTAATAAAGATAAGCCTTTAAATAAACAGATCAGTGAGAATGCGATTGAAGTGGCACGATTGTCAAACTTTGGGATTGCATATTTCAGCAGTATCGATAATTGGAATATATGGTTAGGCACACCCAATGTTCAGTTTGATAATCAACCCGCGCGAGCCATAATGAACAGTATCCGTGGCCGTGAATTAATACGCAGAGTCATTAGCGGGCTACAGCATGGATTTACAGCGTAATAGTCGTTTATCGGATAGGTCCTAAGCAATATAACAATCCCTGTAATTGTCTTTCAGTATTGAACGCCATAGTGCTAAACCCGTTGTATTGCTGCTTATACCGTCTCTACACAACAATCGGGTATGCTTGAAAAGGCTTCGGTTTGTCATTTAAGCCGCATATATTCATACGTAAACCTAATTTCTCAGCTGTTTTTAATCACGCAACTGCTTTGGTAATCCCTCAGCCACTCCAAATTTTTCCTGTATGTGCTTTTCAGAAATGGCCGACGGAACTAACGATTTAAAGTAAAGACACTTATAGCCTAAATAAGCTTAGACCTTAGCGTTTAGCTGAATAAGTCTTAACATGAACTGTCAGATCTTGTCTGAACTAATACATTTTAACATGTTACATTTTAACATTAAAAGTAATGACCAGAACTGTTTCTTAAACTAACAACGTATACATATGCAAGCGTGAACTACCCATCGACGCCAATACGCGTCGATCAATGGGTTTTCTCGGAAAATTTCGATAAAAACAAAAAGGGAATTAACAAAATGAGAACAGCATTACTTACCACAGTCATATCGCTTGCCGTTTTAAGTGGTTGTAAATCAACCCACCGCTACGATGTATTAGCGCCTAATGATCCAATACCGTTAACTATTAACAGTACAGATGTATATAAGTGGGACAACGATGATAGTGTGCCGTTTAATCTTGCTAAATTGGGTTATAGCTCAGGTGTAGGTCGTGGTATAAACGACTCAGCTAACCCGCAAGCGAATGACGTAGGAAAAAGCAGCGTTGGCTTATCTGCTGCAACTGGGTTTCTTTACGGTGGTGTTCTTAATGCTGTAGGTAACAGCGTTCTTGCATCCAACACAAATGACCGACGCGATTGGCGGCCTTACATTGTAGATTTTGTGCCTGTTGAGCAATTAGATATAACGAAACCCGTTGATGCCGCATACATTGTCCAGCAAAGACTGGGTGGTTATTTTGAAAAAGCAATGGCTGAAATAGATGGCGCTAATTTTCACGGGGCATTTTTCCAAAAAAACAAACGCATTCCATCTGATAACTATATTGTTTACTCAGGCGATGAATGTGTTAAAGCTTACAGTTATATGCATACAGAAAATAATCCTGCAGCTATTAAGTACGAATACTGGAAAAAAAATATTGTAAATATCACAGACGAAGTTAATTCTTTAGAAACGGGCTGCTCGATTGGTTTTACATCTTCTGTTACTGGTATGTTAAATGGCCACTACATTGTGGTACATGAAGTTAGCCGTCCAAATATAGCGTTATATACAATGTTATTAACTGCACCAAAGCTACCTGCCGCAACGGTATTTCCTAGCTCACTGGTTATTGCAGATATGAGTAACGCTAAAAAGAAAACAGTTACGTTCAATACTTCATTCTCATATGTTAATGGTGAAAAGCTGTATTTTGATTCAAATGTTAACAGCAAGCCTATTATTTAAGCGTGTTCCCCCCTATCGATTCAAAGACTGGGGGACTTCTAACTGAATCTAAAGATAGCCATATGGCCAACTAAAGAATTATTTGTAAGCGTATAGCTTACGGCACCTGGCTTGTTTAATGTTCCAAGGTAACAGCGATTCAAGATTATCATGCTGCTCAATAAGGTGCTGTAAACAAGTAGAAATATAATCATGCACTATAAGGTCATTTGCCTTTGCGGTTTCAACAAGGCTATAAAGTATCGCACTGGCATCTGCGCCATTACAGGTATTTGAGAATAACCAGTTTTTTCGCCCTATTACGAACTGTAGTGACATAGTGATTTTGGACAATTATTTAGAGTATTTACCCTAACTTGTTTTGGGGCTGGACTTCCCAGCTCCCCAGCCGAAAAATAACGCCGATATATCAAGATCCAGCTATTCCGCAATATTTGGAAATAAAAGAACATCTTCTTGACCTTCGATAACGATAATTCTACCTTTCTGAAAGAACAACTCTCTAGGGCGTGTTGATCTTTGTGGTATGAAAAACAAACAGCATGAAGATAAGGTATAATTGAATTCGCCAGAAAACTTTAC
>NZ_AUTL01000149.1:0-12131 GCF_000498015.1 Pseudoalteromonas sp. TAE79 | reverse complement strand
GTTACTTATACTGTAAGCGATAGCAACGGCGGCGCCAGTACAGCAACGTTAACTATCACTATTACACCTGTAAATGATGCTCCAATAGCAAATGCTGACACGGCAACTATGGCGGAAGATGCAGCGCCAATACTGATAAACGTATTAGCCAATGACTCAGATGAGGATGGCGACAGCCTGACGATCAGTGCTGCCTCAGCTGATATTGGCTCAGCCTCAGTAGTTGGCAATCAAATTCAATATACCCCAGCTGCGAATACCAATGGACTCGCCACGGTAACTTATACTGTAAGTGATAATAATGGTGGAACCAATACAGCCACAGTCGCTATTACAATAACTGCCGTGAATGATGCACCAGTGACTAATAACGATACTGCAACTATGGCTGAAGATGCAGCGCCAATACTGATAAACGTATTAGCCAATGACTCTGATGAAGATGGCGACAGCCTTGCCATAAGCACAGCATCAGCTGATATTGGCTCTGTATCAGTGGTTGGCAATCAAATTCAATATACACCGGCAGNAGCCGACGACAACGGCTTAGCAACAGTTACTTATACTGTAAGCGATAGCAATGGCGGCGCCAGTACAGCAACGTTAACTATCACTATTACACCTGTAAACGATGAACCCATTGCAAATGCTGACACGGCAACGATGGATGAAGATGCAGCACCGCTACTCATTGATGTGTTGATTAATGATATAGACGCTGATAGTGATAACCTAAGCATAACAGCAGCGTCAGCCGNGGTTCAGTATCCGTTGTTGATAACAAACTACAGTACACACCGGCTGCAAATACCAACGGTATTGTTGTTGTCAGTTATACTGTTGATGATGGGAATAACGCTACAGATACTGGTAGTTTGTCAATTACGATTGCTCCTATTAACGATGCTCCTGTTGCGTCAAACCAAGGTTTTAATATTAGCGAAAACGCAACCGATGGCGACACTATTGGGTCTGTTAGTGCCTCAGACATTGAGAACCAAAATTTAAGTTACACCATACTCAGTGGTGCCCCCATATTCGAAATAAATAATGATTCTGGCTTATTAACTGTAAAAGGTGAAAGCCCGTTTGATTTTGAAACAACTCCTCAGTACATATTGAGCCTAGCTATTACTGACGACGGTACGCCTAACGAAACAACTCCTATTAATATAATAATTGATATCACTGATGATATGGAGCCCCTAGTTCCTGTTGAAGATGAAACATTTGGTCGCCCTATAACAGGTGAACTTGAGCTTTCTGGAGTTTTTTCAAGCGGTGAATTTAATGACAGTATTGAGCTAAATAATAACCTTTACTTTGTAGGTTTTAGTAATAACAGCGACAAAGATATTGTTATTGCATCGTATACAACGAGTGGTGTGATAAATACAGCATTTAATGGTGATGGCGTTAAAGTATTAGATTTAGAAAATGATGAACAAGCAACAGCTATCATCTCTGATGGTACAAGCCTCTTTGTTGCTTACACTAGTTTTGATGGCACAAATACCGAAGCATGTTTGTTGAAAATGAATACCGCTGGCGTATTAAGTAATAACTCTGGAGATAATAATTCAGGTATTCACTGTACCGCATTAGCAAGCACCCTCGTGATTAATGACCTTGAATTTAGCGACAATAAAATTCAGGCTGTTGGTAAGTCATTTAATGGTAACGACAACGATAGCTTATGGATAAAATACGACATATCTACGCTCGCTTATGAAGCCGGAAGCCCTAAAATTGTCGATGTGAGCGGCGCTAGTAGAGATGACGAAGCGTTTGCTATTAAAAACTTTAATAGCTCTGATCTTATGGTTGTTGGCAGTGTCACAAGTGCAACTGGTGATAAAGACGTACTTATTCGTTATTTAATTTCTGATGGTGAAAACAATGGAAGCTTTAATGGTAGCGCAGCATTATCGCTCGACTTGTCCAAGAATAATAAAGATGACGAACTATTTGCAATTGGCGGCGCTAAAAACACCGACTTTACAGCTTTTGCAGGTGGTTACATAACTCGTAATAGTGGTGAAAAAGAAGCCGTGGTTTTGGCTATTGATAAAACAGGTACTCTTATAGCGAGTTTTGGTGATGCAGGTACTGCTATTTACGATATTGATAGTGATAGTGGTAGTGGTGATGGTGGCGCGAGTGTAACCGGCGTAAAATATGAGCCAATCAAAAATGGAATTACGTTATCTGGCACTACTGGAGTTTCTGCTAGTGAAAAACTATTTTCTGCCCGTATTTTAACGTCTGATGGTTCACTTGATAGTACTTATGGTGCATCAGGTATTAATATTATTTCAGGTATCAATGGTAAGCAATTTGCCAAATCGGCAACTATAGATGCGAATGATACAGTATGGGTATCGGGTGTTATTGACGACTCAACCACTAAACCATTTGTTGCAGCAATTGACGAGCAAGCCACATTATTCAGTAACTTTGCAGACGTTGGTTATCTTGCTTTTGATACTATAAGCGCAGAATCTGACGATCAATCAATGCACGTTTTACAACTGAGCAATGGCCCTCAGGTCGGTAAGTATATTCTTGCATCAACGGCTAAATCGAACTCAATTACTAAGTTAGTATTAACACGCTTTACGAGTACGGGTGCTATAGATACTAGCTTTAGCGAAAGTGGTCATAAAGAAATTGCCATAGATTTGAGCGTACCTAATATAGCGTTGGTTGAACACAATAGCGGCAGCTTATTTATTGCGGGATCTAAAAGCAAAACTGACGGTGAAGAGGGCTTTATAGCTAAAGTTGATCAAAATGGTGATTTAGATACCTCATTCGCCAGTGATGGTATTTACTCTACTTCTATTTCAGGTGCTGAAAAGCTTAACTTAACTGATTTAGCACTACATGATGGCAACGTTGTAGCAGTTGGCTCTGTAGTTATAGCCGATACTCCTAGTTCGTTTATCATGATGCTAGATTCTGACGGTACACTTGACGATGACTTTGGTAGCAATGGAAAAATTATAGGAACACCTTTTGAATATTATGAAAGTGTTTTTATCAGTGATGATAGTATTTTTATTGGTGGTAAATCTGTATCAGGTGCCAGTTCAGAATTAATAGCATTAAAGCTCGACTCTGACGGTGAGCAAACCTACAAATACATAGGTGAAACAACCATTGATTCCGAGAATAAAATGGTAAAAGTATTAGTCGACGAATCAAATAAATTATATTTAATTGCAAACGTTGTAGATACGCCTAATAAAGCTAGTATTACGCGATTACTCGCATCTGGAGTAATTGATGACAGCTACCCTTTAGACCAATATACATTAGCTTCAACGGGAGATACCGAAGTAAAAAGTGCCGTTTTTGATACCAACAACAATATTGTTTTAGTTGGTATGGGCAACAATAAAGGCATGTTAGCGCGCATTTTAACTGACGGTACTTTGGATAATACGTTTGGAGCCAGTGGTGCCGGCTTTTATGAAGCAAGCCAATGTGTCAGTACACATGTGTTTACTTCAATCATCCTGCAAAATGATACCCAAGTTGTTGTAAGTAGCACCTGTAATGACACTAACTCTAACAATGTTAGTATTTCTAAATTCAATTTTGAAGCAGATGGAGCTTAGCCTTAAATTATGAAAGTTGAATTTTTTGGTGTTAGAGGCTCGATGCCTTCAGCTGGAAGTAATACACACATTTTTGGGGGAAATACCTCATGTGTGTACATTGAACAAAACAACGGTAAAGATCTTATTTTAGACTCTGGTACCGGTATTGTAGAACTCGGTACACGTTTACTAGAAACACAAAGTCCTATCAATATTTTGCTAACGCACAATCATTGGGATCATATTCAAGGGTTTCCTTTTTTTAAACCTATCTACCAGCCCAACCGCAATATAACCATTGTAGCTGGCAACGTTGATGATAAAAAAAGCCAAGATGCCATATTAAAGCAAATGAGTGGTTCGTACTTTCCTGTGTGTTATCAGGATTTACCTGCCAATATTACGCTTAATACTGATTTATCGTCTCAAAAGCAATTTACACTTAACGGTTTTTTGGTTTCTACTGCTCCACTGAATCACCCTGGTGGCGGTACTGCTTATTGCATTAAAGCAGATGAAAAAAAGATAGCTTACGTTACCGACAATGAGCTAAACCCACCAGATAAGCTAAACACAAGTATTTGCGAATGGAGTAATTTTATTGAAGGCGCTGATTTACTAATTCACGATGCTCAATTTATAGATGCAGACTTGCCTCTTAAGCATGGTTGGGGTCATAGCACCATAGATCAGGTTGCTGAGCTTGCTATAAAAGCGAGTATTAAAAATGTGATTATTATTAGCCACGATCCATCAAGAACCGATGAACAGTTAGTCGCTATAGAAAAGTATTTACACACGCAGTACGCTCAACAGGTAAAAATAGAATGCGGCCGAGAAGGACGAGTTTTTGATTTTTAGTCTATCAAGGAGCGTTACTCATTAGCTTCTTAAAACCCATTACCTCAAAGCACTTTTTTATTGGCGCTGTTATTACATTATTAATTGCATCAATAGAGTTATTTTCAACTGGGTCGCTTGCAAAGTTAGTTAACCGTGTAGAAGGCATAATATACGACTCTCGGTTATTACTGACGCTTTCAGAGACGCCTAGGCGCATCGATGAAACCGTTGTAATAATTGATATCGATGAAAAGAGCATGCAAGAACAAGGACGCTTTCCTTGGAGTCGCTCAAAAGTAGCTGACCTTGTTACAAAGCTTACCGATGCAGGTGTTATTGTTATTGCATTCGATATATTTTTTTCTGAACAGGAAGAAAACCCTGTTACAAAAATTATGTCTGAGATTCCTGATTTATCAAAAAAGTACACCATCCCCTTTGCTGAAATTACTAAACAAGTCGATGCAGACTCAAAGCTAGCAAGCGCATTATCTAAAAATGATACTGTTCTTGGTTTTTTATTAATTGATGAACAACTCACAAATCAAAACTTGCCAGCTAAAAGCAGTGTTGTATGGGCAAATGCAGATCATACTAATTCACAAATAAACCAGTTTCCTGGTGCTATTGTAAATATTCCTCAGTTACAAAATGCGACAACGGGTACCGGTTTTATCAATGCACATAGCGATGAAGATGGTTTTATACGTAAAGCAGCTCTTGTAAATCGAGTTGGCGATACACTCTACCCTTCTTTAGCACTTGAAGTTGCTCGGCTGTATACCCTTGCTGAAAACATAGAAACCCGTTCCAATATGTTAGATGGTATAACCTTATTCGAAGGTATAAAGTTTCAAGATAAGTGGATTCAAACTGATGAGTATGGGCAAGTATTAATTCCTTACAAAGGCCGTGCGCATAGCTTTCCTTATTATTCGGCTACCGATATTTTGACCAAAAAAATTGGTTTAGAGGAATTAGAAGGCGCAGTAGCCTTTATTGGTACTTCCGCCGTAGGGCTTGCTGATTTAAGGTCAACACCTGTTGGTTTGCAATACCCAGGTGTGGAGGTTCATGCCAATATATTTGAAGGGTTAATGCACCCAGAGCTACTTCCCTCTAAACCTAATTGGTCACAGGGAGCAAGCTTACTCATCATTGCATTGACGGGTTGCGTACTGTCGTTTTTTAGCCATGCTAAGAGCGCACGTTTTATTATTGTTTTGTCTCTTACAGTCACAAGTGTCGTTATATTTTCAAACGTTTATTTATGGTCAGTACAAAAAATTAGTTTACCTTTATTAATGCCTCTTTTACTCATCATTATATTAGCCGGTTATTACATCATTGTAGGCTCTATCGCTGAAATGAAACACAGCCGAAAAATAAAATCTATGTTTGACCAATATGTTCCTCCTGAGCGTATAAACCAAATGATACTGCAAGGTAAAAGTTTATCTCAAAAAAGTGAGCGAAAAAATATGACTGTGTTGTTTGCCGACATTCGTAGTTTCACTTCACTATCAGAAAGTATGACCCCTCATCAGTTAAGTGAATATTTAAACGAATATCTTACGGCTATTACCAAAATCATATTTGATCATCACGGAACTATTGATAAGTACGTAGGCGATATGGTGATGGCATTTTGGAATGCCCCACTAAAAGATGAAAATCACGCTCGCCATGGTGTTGAAGCCGCAATGTCTATGATCCACGGGTTAACGAAAATAAATCAGTTATTTGCAGAAAACAACCAGCCTGCAATAAAAATAGGTATCGGTTTAAGTACTGGCGACATGAATGTAGGTGATATGGGTTCGGTTTACCGTAAAGCCTATACAGTTCTTGGTGATACTGTTAATTTAGGTGCTAGAGTAGAAAGCTTGACCAAATTTTATGGCGTAGCTATTCTTGTTACAGAAGAAACGATGAAGGAATGCCCTCATATTTCATTTCGTCTAATAGATAAAGTGCAAGTTGTTGGTAAAACAGCTGCTGTACAGTTGTTTGAACCTATAAACTTTACAGATAAGCTCGATGAAGAGCAGTTAAATGAAGTTAAAAAGTCGCAGCAGGCCATGATGCTTTTTTATAATAAAAACTGGCCACAAGCACTTAGCTTATTTAAAGAACTACATAGTACAACCGTATTTAACCCCAACATTTATGCCATTTTTATTGAACGTATTAAGGGCACTGATTTGCAAACACTAGCTAAGGATTGGAATGGTGCCTTCAAACATACTCAAAAGTAGTAAACATATGCGACAGCACATTAAAGACAAAACAAATCTTCAGCACTTTATCGATATTAGCATTAGACTAACAACCGAAAAAAACTCGTCTAAGTTACTTGATGAAATACTGCAAGTTGTAATGTCGATAGCAAATTCTGATGCTGGCAGCATTTACTCTATTACCTCAAACAAACAACTAAAGTTTGAAACAGTAATAAACAAATCATTGAATCTTTATTTAGGCGGCACATTAGGTGGTCCTGTTGATTTTCCTAATATAGATCTTTTTATTGATGGCAAACCAAATGACACCGCTATTGTTGCGCATTCTGTTAATACAGGGGAAGTAATAAATATTCCTGACGTGTATGATGCCTTGCCTTTTGATATGAGCGCTGCACGCAAAATGGATGCTCGCACGGGTTATCGTTCTGAGTCCATGCTAACAATTCCTTTAAAAGATCATGAAGATGACATTATTGGTGTAATCCAGCTTATAAATGTAAAAGATGCGCAAAATAAAAACATTCCTTTTAGTGAAGAGCTCGTCACTCTGATTCGATCTTTTGCCTCTTTAGGCGCTATTTCACTAACTAACTCTACTTTAGTTAAAGATATGGAAGTGCTTTTTTCAACGTTTGCCGAAGCTATCGCAATGGCAATAGATGAAAAGTCTCCTCACACGGGCGGCCACTGTAAGCGGGTACCAGCACTGACGTTAATGCTTGCTGATGCAGTGCATAAAATAGATAAAGGTCCACTAGCAGATTTTATAATGAGCCCAGAGGATCGCCATGAACTAAGTGTTGCGGGATGGCTACATGACTGTGGGAAAATTGCTACTCCTGATCATATTATGGAAAAGTCGACCAAGTTAGAGACTATTTTCGATCGCATAGAGTTTATTGATGCTAAGTTTGAAATAATTAGTCGAGATTTAGAACTCTCTTATCAGCAGCAAATTATTTCAGCAATAAAACAGAACAAGTCGGTTGAGGTTTTACAATTTGAACGATTGCTTGAAACTGAGCTTAAACAACTAGCCCTCGACCGTGCATTATTACAGCGGGTGAATATTGGCGGTGAGTTTTTGGGCGAAGAAGAACAAGCCCATATACTGAGAATATCAAAACAGTATTCGCTTAAAATAAACGGCGAAGAAACACCTCTACTGACTGATGATGAAGTAGAAAACCTCATGATACGACGCGGCACACTTACCCAAGGTGAGCGCGAAATCATGAAACGCCATATGGATATAACTAAAAATATATTAGATATTTTGCCGTTCCCTAAACATCTTAGTAATGTAGCTGAATATGCATTAGGTCATCATGAAAAACTTGACGGTACTGGTTACCCAAGAGGTTTAACCAAAGAACAAATGTCGGTGCCTGCAAGGTTAATGGCTATTACGGATATTTTTGAAGCACTCTCTGCCGTAGACAGGCCCTATAAAAAAGCAAAACCGGTAAGTGAATGTTTGAATATTCTAGGGAACATGGTTAGTAATAATCACCTTGATCCTGACATTTTTGCTATTTTTATTGAGTCGCAAGTCTATAAAAATTATATCAATGAATATGCTAACCCAGAGCAGCTAGATGAGGTGGATTTTGATAACTTACCCGGTTACACACCTATAAGTTAGCACCTATAAAGCCATGCCTTTATTCAAAATGCGCTTATTACAGTCTATAACTATTCAAACAAAAAAATGCCACCATACGGTGGCATTTACACACGGGGTTATTTCTACTTATAGAAATCCTTTTACTTTTTATTTGTTTTTTTATGTTGTTTTATTAACAAAAAATATGGCTCCAAAGGTAGCATTTAGTGCTCTGTGTAGCAACAGTAAAAGATAAAGTTCATATATCTGCCATATTAACGTCATAAAAAAGCGCGAAGTAAATTCGCGCTCATAAACTTAACGGGCGTTATATTTTAATACACACGTACTTTTCTTCTAAGTACTCATCAAGCCCTTGATGACCGCCTTCTCGGCCTAAACCAGATTGCTTAACACCACCAAATGGCGCTACTGGGTTTGATATAACACCTTCATTTACGCCGACCATACCAAATTCAAGCCCTTCACTAACTCGGTAAATTTGCTTAATGTTTTGGCTGTAAAAGTAGGCCGCTAGACCAAATGGTACATCGTTAGCAAGTGCAAGCACTTCACTTTCTTCATCAAAAGGAATAACCGTCAATACTGGACCAAATACCTCTTCGTGGTAAATATCCATTTCTGTGGTGACATTGTTTACTATTAATGGATTTTGAAAGCTGCCACCTAAGTCGCTATTATCGCCAACCAGCGTCGCGCCTTTATCGAGTGCGTCTTGTACTAACTGCTGTACTTTCTCTTTGGCTTTAGGGTAAATAAGCGGACCAATATCAACCCCGTCTTCAAAACCATTTGCCACTTTTAACGCTGCAACCTTAGGCGTGATTTTTGACAGTACTTTGTCGAGAATATTACGTTGTATAAAAATACGGTTTGCAGCAACACATGCCTGCCCACTGTTTCTAAATTTAGCCGCCATTAGCCCTTCAACAGCTTCATCTAAGTCAGCATTATCAAAAATAATAAAAGGTGCATTACCGCCAAGCTCCATCGAGGTGCGTTTAATTGTGTCTGCACATTGCGATAGCAACTGCTTACCTACACCGGTAGAACCGGTAAATGTAAACTTACGCACAACTTCTGAATCAGTCAGCATTTTGCCTACTGTTTTGGCATCTTGAGAAACCAGTACATTAAATGCACCTTTAACAAAACCAGCTTGATCAGCTAAGTAAGCAAGTGCGATAGCACAAAGTGGTGTGTGCTCAGAAGGTTTTAATATAAAGCTACAGCCCGCAGCGTAAGCTGGCGCTACTTTACGAGTAACCATAGCAATAGGGAAGTTCCACGGCGTTATACCAGCTACAACACCTACAGGCTGCTTAAAGCTAGTTAAACGATGCGAGTCATCTGTTGGCGGAATTACATCTCCGTAACTACGTTTGGCTTCTTCTGCAAACCATTTGATAAAACCTGCACCGTAATCAATCTCACCAAGGGATTCTTTGAGTGGTTTGCCTTGCTCTTTAGTCATCAGCTCTGCAAGTGTTTGCTTGTGCTTTATTACTAGCTCATACCAGCGCATCAAGGTTTCGCTTCGCTCAGTGGCATTTGTCGTTTTTAACTTAACAAAAGCCCCTTGAGCTGCGGTTATTGCGCTATTTACACCCTGCTCGTCAATATCACTTACTTCAACAATACTTTTTTCGGTAGCGGGATCGTTAACGCTAAAGCGCGTATCAGTTTTATAAAATTCGCCGTTAATAAATGAGTCTGAGAAAATAAGATTACTCAAAATAAACCTCCGAAATAGATTTTAGGGATTGGGTTGAACTCGTAGCAGCGGGTTTAACCCGCGTTTATATAATCTAAAAAATACGTGATCATTTTGATGTTCAAGTTTGAGATTAGAAAAATTTAACTTAAAACGTTTGATATTTAAAAACGCGACATAAAGTCGCTGCTACGTATTTATAAATGCTTTCTTGAAACAAAAAAGCCGCTGTATCAAACAGCGGCTTTTAATATATACATCGTTAAAAACTAGTGCTCTTCATTAACGATATTGAGATTGTACTTAGGTATTTCAACCACTAGGTCTTCATCTCTTATAATTGCTTGGCAACCAAGGCGTGATTCAGGCTCTAAGCCCCATGCTTTATCTAGCATGTCGTCTTCTAGCTCATCACTTTCTTCAAGTGAATCAAATCCTTCACGAATCACTAAGTGACACGTAGTACATGCACACGATTTTTCACAAGCATGCGCAATGCTAATACCATTTTTAAGCGCAGCGTCGAGTACCGTTTGACCTGTAGGAGCTTCAATTGCAGCGCCGTCAGGACATAATTCAGGATGTGGAAGAAAAACAATTTGTGGCATTCTAATCTCTCTTAAATGTTGTCTACTGACTGCCCTGTAAGGGCCTTTTTAATTGATGCATCCATTCTACGCGATGCAAAGTCGCTACTCGCATTATCGACTTTTTCGATAGCTGCTTTAATTTCGCCAGGCTCTTGTGCATTTTCGCGCACTTTTACCAGTTCTGCAATTTCAGCGCGTAAGTTAGCTAGTTGCATATCGTCAAGTAATGCACCATCGGCTTCAAGTGATGCGTTAAGCGCTTCTATTACGCGCAACGCTTCTACTTGTTGCTCTTTAAGCATACGCGCTTGCATGTCGCCTTTAGCGTTGCTCATTGATTCTTTTAGCATGTTAGCTACTTGGTCATCAGATAAACCAAACGAAGGCTTAACTTGAATCTCAGCTTGTACACCTGTTGATTTTTCCATAGCTGAAACACTTAATAGGCCATCAGCATCAACTTTAAAGGTTACACGAATATGCGCAGCGCCTGCCGCCATTGGTGGAATACCTTTTAAGCTAAACTTAGCAAGCGATCGACAATCATCAACAAGCTCACGCTCACCTTGCAGCACATGTAATGACATGGCTGTTTGACCGTCTTTAAACGTTGTAAATTCTTGTGCGCGTGCTACCGGAATCGTTGTATTACGTGGAATGATTTTTTCAACCAAACCACCCATAGTTTCAAGCCCAAGCGATAACGGTAATACATCAAGCAATAACATGTCAGAATCGGGCTTATTGCCAATTAACACGTCGGCTTGAAGCGCGGCACCTAAGGCTACAACACGATCAGGATCGATTGAAGTTAGCGGCTCTTTATCAAAAAAGCTTTGTACTTGGCTACGTACCAATGGCATACGGGTTGAACCGCCTACCATAATAACTTGCAGCACTTCTTCATTTTCAATGCCAGCATCTTTTACAGCACGACGACACGAGCGCAGCGTTTTTTTAATTAGTGGCATAGCCATTTCATCAAACGTTTCGCGCGTTACTTCAACGGTGTATTTTTGATCGTCAAACTCAAGGCCCACGTTTACTTTAGCGTATTGGCTTAATGCTTCTTTACACGCTTTTGCTTTATTGATGAATAAACGTAAAACTGAAGGTGATAATGCTGACACACCTGTTTGCTGCTTAAAGTAATCAACAAGGAGCGAATCAAAGTCATCGCCGCCGAGGCTAGAGTCGCCACCGGTTGCCATTACTTCAAACACACCTTGGTGTAATCTAAGTACTGATATATCAAACGTACCACCACCTAAATCGTAAACAGCAATAATACCTTCTTGACCTGAATCTAAACCATAAGCAACCGCTGCTGCTGTTGGCTCATTTAATAAACGTAGTACGTTAATACCAGCAAGCTCTGCGGCATCCTTAGTACTTTGGCGCTGTGCGTCATCAAAGTACGCTGGTACTGTGATTACAGCCCCTAAAATTTCTTGGTTGCCAAAACTTTGCTCAGCTCGTGCTTTTAATGCAGCTAAAATATGGCTT
>NZ_AUTL01000148.1:0-64723 GCF_000498015.1 Pseudoalteromonas sp. TAE79 | reverse complement strand
GACTTGTCGCTTTTGAAAACCCACCTCACGATAGTGACCTTTAGGTAAAAAATCTCGGTCAACTAAAATGACTTGTACCTCATCAGGTGTTTCTGTTTGAGTCAGCGTTTTACCTACTCGGCCTTTTTGTCCGCCAGCTGATTTTTCTGACTTCTCTCTTGTTGGCTTTGTTCGGTTGATATCTTTTGATGGAGGAATGCTACTATTTTGACTATTAAGTCCTAATTTACTAGCTAGCATAACAACGACAACAAGAATGAGTTCAATAGACATCTTCAACGCTGGCGAGAGTGTTTTATCTTCTTGTAACTGAGTTTTAGTTTGCTCAACTATTTCAGTGATATTTATGCTGTTTAAATTCATTAAAGCTAGAGCGATAGGGTAATAGCTCTAGCTTGGCATACTGGCAGGATCAGTCAATAGCTAAAAAAGATCCTTAGAAAATAATTTGTCTTGGTGAATAGTTACAATAAATTTTCGATTAAGCGAATAATGGTGTCTTTTTCTTTAGGGTTTGACTCTGCGACTAATAAGGTTATTGCCGCTAAGCCTGTGTCGTTTATTACGGGTTGATAATTTTCATTTAACAGGCGTTGATTACGATTTAGAAAATCGACAAATAAAAATGCTGCGGTGCGTTTATTGCCATCACTAAATGGGTGGTTTTTAACAACAAAATATAATAAATGCGCCGCTTTACTTTCTATGCTTGGGTAGGCAGGCTCACCAAATACACTTTGATCTAACGCGCCCCAAATTGCATTTAGGCCATTGTTACGCTCTTGTGCAAATAACTTGGTGGCTTCGCCTTTGTTTATAAGGTTTTGCTTAAGCTGTGAAATCGCGATTTTTGCATCATTAAGTGGTGTAAGTGCACCGCCTAATTCCCCTTTTGGTGAATTAAGCAGTCCTTCATCATACTGTTGTAGCCATAAGAAGGTTTGCGTGTAACTGGCAATTATATCTACAAGCCCTGCACCAAACTCACTGTTTTGTGGCAAAACAGCAATACGTTTAACGAGTTGTAATGCGTTATCTAGCTCTGTTGCATTTTGTGCTAATCGCTCTTGGTTTAAAGTGTAGCCTTTTAATAAATGCTGCTTTAATGTTTTAGTCGCCCATTGGCGAAAGCGCGTTGCTTGGGTTGAGTTAACGCGGTAGCCCACGGAAATAATAGCATCAAGATTGTAAAATTTAGTTTTTGATTTTTGTGTTTTCCCAGCTATTGCACCGTGTTCAGTGGTTTGTTCCAAAATGGAACTAACCACTTCTTGCTCCAGTTCACCAGTCTTAAAAATATTAGACAAGTGCTTTGTAATAGCGGGTCGCTTCGTTCCAAATAAATCAGCCATTTGCGCTTGAGACATCCAAAGCGATTCATTTTTAAATTGAATATCAAAAGATAACGAACCATCCGGAGTTTGGTATATAACAACACCTTGATTAGCCATTTACAATCTCACCTCTTTTTCAACAGATTGGTTTTTATCACCCAATTGTACATCAAACTGCTTAATAAATTGCTCTATTACGTCGGCTTGTTGCTGGCTAAATACGCCATCGAGCCCCATGTCGTGTATTTGTGTAAAAGGTGCGTCGTAAAGCTGGGCTATTTCAATAGAGCCGTGGCGAATTAGGTGGTTTTTTAACATACCAATAAAGCGCTGTTGCTTGGCATTAACATGGGTGTGTATTTGCTGCACAAAGGTTGTAAAGCTTTGCTCTATGGCGTTTTTATCCATGCCGACTATGGTACGCAATATTTTGTCTAAGCTAGCGGTTGATTCGGGAAAAAACTCTTTTAATGTATTTAAATCAACACTTGGGTTTTGCGTATGCACTAACGAGCTTAATTGCGCTAAGTCGGCTTCGGTTACTTGTTCGCCATTGCGAATTTTTTGCAGAACGCTGTCGGTTTCAAATAACGGGGTGAGTGTTTTTTCAACCTCTTGTCGGTATATTTGATAATCAATAGAGACTATTTTTGTAAGCCTATCAGCTTCGTGTATTTGGTTTGCGTCTTCTTTTATATCGAGTATAAAGTCACTTTTTGGCGGTGTTATGTCTTTATTACGCAGGTGTATAATACTGCGTAAATTAATGCGGCTTTGCTCAAGCGCTGCATGGGTTAAATACTGCCAATATTGCTCGGTTTGTATTTCTGCTATTGCAGGTGCTTTGCTACGTACTTCGTTTAAGTGCATTTGTAGCGATTCAACTTTGTTCATTACATTTTGTTTAGCTAAATCAATTTGGCTTTCATCGGTAATTAACAGCGTTTGAATGGTGGTTAGCTCAGAATCAAATTTATACGCTTCACTTTGCCCCATAATGTTACGCCATTGCATAAGCGGCGCTACTTCTTCTAGCAACGTTTGTACATCATCAGGGATAAACTGATTAAGGCGTTTTAGGTCTTTAAAGGTTTCGACCACTTGCCAGTTGTCGCGCACCGATATTGATTCCATTGGCAGTAAGCAAATATCGTCGTGAATTAATTTTATTGTTTGATCAAACACATCCATATTGGCTTTTTTGAGGGCGGTTTGTGCAAGGGTTACCCGCGCTTCAAATAGCTTTTGCAGTAACGATTTAGCTTGTTTTACGTCTTCTTCTTCTGGGTTTTCATCAAAGTATTCAAAATTTGCCCAGTGGTCGAATATTAAAAAGTGAGTTTTGTGCTTACCTGGGCCATATAGGTTTTCGCATAAGCGTGTGCCACGGCCAATCATTTGCCAAAATTTTACTTTTGATTTTATGGGTTTGGCAAATACAAGGTTTACACATTCTGGTACGTCTATGCCGGTGTCGAGCATATCGACCGATACAGCTATGCGTACGCTGTTTTCGTCGCTTGATTTAAAGTCGTCTATTAGCTCTTCAGCACGTTCGTACTTTGAGTGAATTACGCGGCAAAAATTAGCACCATGCTGCGGGTAAAGCTCGCTAAACAGCTGCGCCATTAATTCGGCGTGGGCTATGTTACGGGCAAATACTATTGTTTTACCAGGTAGTTGGCCGTCTTTGTCCCGCAGGCCTTTTTCCATTAGGTTACGTAGTATTAGCCTGTTGGTGTCTTTATTTTTAATGGCTTCGTCTATTTGTTTTGCATCAAAGTCGAGCTCGTTCGGATCAATCCCTTGCTCTTCTAATTGGGCTATTTGCTCATCAGTTAGGTTGTCTTTTTTAATGCCTTCGCGTAAAAACTGCGTGGTGTAACTTACAATTTTGTAAGGAACTAAGTTGCCTTGTTCTATGGCGTCTTCAAGCGGGTAATTGGCTGTTGGCATTTTGTAATCACAGCTAAATAAATCACAGGTTGAGCGCGATACCATTTCTACCGGCGTGGCGGTTAAGCCCACTTCTAGCGCGTCAAAGTATTTAAAAATATCGCCATAAATATTGTAAATTGAACGGTGCGATTCATCAGCCACTATTAGGTCAAAGTGACCTACGTCGTACTTGTTCATTATACGCAGCATGCCTGGGTAGGTTGCTATAAATACACGCGCACTCGCTGCGGTGTTTTTAGCGCTTTTGCCTACAATGTGTACTGGCTCTTTGGTATGCTCGGTAAAGGCATTACCTGCTTGTTTACGTAGCTCTTTTCGGTCACATAAAAATAATACGCGCTTAGCCCAACCTGCATCGAGCAGCCGTTTTGCAAGGGCGATAGATACGCGTGTTTTACCTGTGCCGGTTGCTTGCACAATAAGCGCTTTGCGGTGTTTGTCGCTAAAACGCTCACACACACGGGTTATGGTTTCCATTTGATACAAACGCCCTGCTACTGCAGTATCTATTGGCGTGGTGTTTAGCTCTTTTTTAAGCGTGCGCTGCTTTATTAAGTACTACAGGGAATCTTTTGAGTAGTAACCGTATAAACCACGGCTGTTATAACCTTGCGCATCGTCTAGAATTTTTATATCCCAGCCGTTTGAATAAAAAATAACGGGCCGTTGGCCATATTGCTTTTCGAACGCGTTGGCATAAAGCGTTGCTTGCTGGCGGCCTTTTTCGATGTTTTCGCGGGTGCGTTTGGCTTCTATTACAGCAAGTGGCTTGCCATCGTCATCCCATAATACGTAATCAACATAACCTATGCCTGTTGTTGTAGGTTGGCCTGTTACTTTTACTTCTTTGCCAACGTCTTCTGTTGATTCGTCGTCAAGTGCTACATTCCAACCTGCATTACGCAGGTCTAAGTCGATAATACGCTTACGGGTTTCATCTTCGTTAAAGTTAAAACTTGAGTTAACAATTTGCTCATTTCGGGTTTTAACCTGGTTAAGCTTTTCTGCATCAATAGTTTGTTTTAGTTTTGCTGTTTGCTGCTGGGCTTGTTTTTGTGCAAGCTCTGCGGCTTCTAGTTCGTCAAGTGCGCGTTTTAAACGGGCTTGATTTTCGGCTAGCTGCTGAGTGAGTTGTTTGTTCTTTTTAGCAAACTGGGCATCACTTTGGTTAGTGGGCTGTGTTTGCTCAGGCGCTTTAAACTCTGGGCATTCTTGTTGCGTGCCATTGGCATAAGCCATAAACAAATAAGAGGCTACAAAGTAGCTTTCTTTTAATATCCAAATAGCTTGTTGTTGATCTACTTTGCCTTCATGCGCGGCTTGGTTGCCGCTTTTACGTATGGCATGGAGCTTATCGGTAATTAAACGCGGGACTGCGCTGGTAAAGTCGTCGGCGGTAAGTTTGTCGAAAATGTTAGACGTTGGTAAAACAGGTAAGCGAAGTTCTTTGTATAAGTAGCCTACTACTTTTTCGGCAAAGCAACGCAGCTTAACTAGTGAGCTTTGTGGATCGGTAATCGCATAGTCTTCTGCAAAAGCGGCTAACTGGTGTAGCTCTGGCCACTTAGATTGAATATGTTCAAAGTTCATTGATTGCTTCATTCCTGATTACTTCCTTATCAACTAATTTACCATGCGTTATTATTTTTATGCGTTTGCAAGCTTGCGAATATTAAGCCGTTATATTTATTTTTATATTATGTGTTACTGCACTTAACCAGTAGCTTGTTTCAAAGCTTTGGTTATTGGAGTCAATCGCTATTTTTTTAGCAAGCTCGTTGGGTAACACCTTATTTATTTTATTGTTTATGCGGCTGCGCGTTTGTTGCACAAAGGTTTTTTCCATTACCTTTAAATTACTGTGCAAACCATCTCTAAAATCTTCGGGCTCTATGCCAAAGGTGTCGCGGAATATACGTAAATCACTACTATTTTGCTGTAAAAGCATGAGATATTCTTTGCTGTAACGCAAAGACTCTTCAAAATCACGACCCACAACTAGCTTTTTATGTTCACTTTGGCTGTATTGGTTTAACCATAAATAAAAGGCGGTTTCTTTTGCGGTAAGTTTAATTTCGATACCTGCAAAGGTGAGCGTTTTTGCTTTTGCGTTTACTTCAAGGGTTAAATCTTTTTTATGAGCTGAGTTTAAGCTTGCTACTGTTTGGCTAAACGATGCACTTTGCATATTTGCAATGAGGGTTTCGTCGATAGATTGGCGCATTCGTACAAAGGGTATTTCGGCAAGGGTTACATTTGCATTAATACAGTTTACTTGCGTGCCATTTTTACCATCAATAATGTGGTCGTAAGGTGTTGGGTAGTAAAAGTCTCTAACAAATTCAAATTCGTTATTCACAAATACATGACTGAGCGAATCTTGCTCGCGACCCAATAATGACATGGCATAACCTAAATAAAACGCCATTGTTTTACGCCCACCAGCAATAGACGCATGAATACTAATATCGTTTTTATTGGTAAGTTCAAACACTTTACGCGTAATAAAGTCGGCCATGTAAGTTTGTTCTATTTCAGATTTAGCATCATTAATAGGTTGGCCTTTATCGTCTTCTATAAGCCATATGTTTTCATCGGGGAGTTCAATAGTGGGCAGTTGGTAGTCTGTTATTAGTTTAGCTAAGTGACCTTGCTTAAATAATCCATCGGTGAGCATAGCCTTGGTACTTTTTGTTGTAATAACAAACACCTCTTCTGGCATAGGCTTACCCTGCTGATAAAGCGCAAAAAGCGTTTCAGTCAATACTTGTGGGCTGGCACCGGTAACTATTAGTAGTACATTCTTCATCAACGATCCTTTTGTATGAGGAGTCTGCATAATACATAAATTACATAGTTAATGAAACTTGTTTAAGCTCAGTGAATTAGAGGCCTAATTACTTAGCTTTAAACTACTGTGTATAAACAACGATAGCTTTAATTTAATAACTCTTTAATCAACACAGAACCTAATTGCCGTGTATTAAATGGATTTCCGTTGCCATTTAATATTGAAACCCCTAACTCTTTAGCAATATCACGTAAGTAAGGCTTACTTGGTGTTACAAGCTCGTCATTTAAAAACACCTCTATGGTCCCGTTTTCAAGCTCTACCAATTTGTAATTATGCCATATAGCTTCTTTTACATTTAGTAATATACGTGGTTTAAATGGTGGATTTATTAACTTGCTCATTGTAATACAGCTTTTACCCGTTGCTACATCACTCATTAGTAATCTAGCTTGCTCAACTGGCAGGTCTAACAAAGTTTCAACTTGCATTTCATCTGTATTGATTCTTAAAATAATTATGCGATCGACCAAGCCTAAGGTATTAGTGTTAAAGCTAATATGGCCGCCTGTATGCATCCTACCTGTTGTTTTAACTGATATACGCTCGCCTGTGCTTGATACTACATCATACCCCGCTTGGTTAACCTCTGTTGCCATACGTCCATTCGTTATAAGTGCAGCGTAGAGCTCCCCTATTCTACCGGTTAAATGTCTTAGCTCTGTTGCAGGCACATCCCAGCTTAACTCCCTTTCTAGCCAGCTCATTGCCTCACCAAGTGATTGAATGATTTGCATTTGTGTTAAAGCCATTTTATATCCTTATTTTTATTCTCTTCTAACCAACTTTTAAAAGGTGCTTATGCCCTGTTACCGACAGTGTACCCTGAGATGCTTTGCTTATATGGTCGCTCCACCAATTCATTAGCTCTCTGCGTTTTTCTATGTATTCAGCTCTATTATAAGCAGAACGAACTTGGTTTTTATCTACATGCGCAAGTGCGGCTTCTATCACATCTGGGTTAAACTCATGCTCATTTAATGTTGTACTTCCAAGCGAACGTAAGCCATGACTTACTAACCTACCTTCAAACCCCATACGTTTTAGAGCCATATTAGCTGTTTCATTGTTGATATGATTTCTGGGGTTTCTGTCTGACGGAAAAACAAACTCTCTGTGCCCTGAAATTGGTTTTATTGCCTCCAATAACTCTAAAGCCTGTTTTGATAAAGGAATGACATGCTCTCTGCGTTTTTTCATGCGTTCAGGGGGTATAGTCCAAAGTTTATTACCAAAATCGATTTCATCCCATCGAGTACCGGCAGCTTCACCTGGGCGCGTAAGTGTATGTAACTGCCATTCAATTAAAAAACGAGTTACGCGCTTAATTGATGCTATAGCAAGTGTTTGCATTAATTCAGGCAGCTCCTCTGGTTTTAACGAAGGCATGTTTTGTTTTTGCGGCTTTTTGAAAACCTCACTAATCCCTGCAAGTGGATTAGCATTAATGTAACCACTATTAACTGCGTGTATCATGATCTTTCTTAAATACAGGCATAGCCGCTTAACTGTCTCTAAGGTTCCTTTTGCTTCTATGGGTTTTAAAATCTTAATCACTTGTGGTGCATTGATTTTACCAATGGGGTATTTGCCAATAACCGATAAAATATGCTTGTTTAACGATCGCCAAATATCTTCACCATAGTCTTTGGTTAAACTTTGTTTTTTAACCTCAAACCACTCTAAAGCGACTTTATTTAGCGTTAACTCTTCTTGTGCTCGTTTAAAAGCTAAGGTTTCGTCTCTATGTTCTTTAGGGTCAGTCCCTAGAGCAACCAACTCCCTGGCTTCTTGCGCTAGCTTTCTAGCATTAACAATTGATATATCGGGATACTTACCTAAGCCCATGTTAATACGCTTTTTTGTAATTGGATGATAGTAGTTAAAGTTCCAGAGCTTAGAACCACTCTTTCTAACTTTTACTTGTAGGCCATTACCATCAGATAAAATAAGATCTTTATCCTCTGCTTTTACTTTCTTTAGCGCTGTATCGGTAAGTTGCTTCGCTGATCTTGCCATAAAAAATGAACCCTACTCCAATTTAGTATTCTTTATTATGGCAGTTTATTAAAGGAATACCATATTAGATACTAAAGCTTTGAGCTTGGGTGAAACAGGATGGGACGATATGATACACTAAGTTGTTGATTTTACTTGATTACAGGCACAAAAAAGGACGTCCTGAGACGTCCTAATATTGAATAATGGTGGAGGGAGAGGGATTCGAACCCTCGTTAGGGATAAACCTAAACACACTTTCCAGGCGTGCGCCTTCAGCCACTCAGCCATCCCTCCACGGTGCTGCAATTGTGTAATGCAACAGCGCGCTATAGTATGAAATAGACCCTTAAGGTGCAAGGCATTTTTAAATTTGGGCCTTTAAATGCTTACTAATCAAGCAACACTTACCTATAGGCACAAAAAAACGGCTAAATCTAAGACTTAACCGTTTTTAATTTATACTTTAAAAGTTACTTAGCCATGCTCGCAGTAAACTCAAGCATGCGATTTAAGGATTTAAGAGCGCCTTCGCGTAAATCCATATCAACGAATACTTCTTTGCCTTTAGGACTTATGAGGGCTTCTTCAATCGCTTTTAAGCCATTCATTGCCATCCAAGGGCAATGTGCGCAACTTTTACATGAAGCGCCCTCACCTGCCGTAGGAGCCGCAAAAAACTCTTTATCTGGACATAGTTGCTGCATTTTATAAAAGATGCCGCGATCAGTTGCTACAATAAACTTTTTATTGTCCATTGTTTGCGCTGCTTTGATTAATTGGCTCGTAGATCCAACCGAATCGGCAAGAGCAACTATTTCTGCTGGTGACTCAGGATGAACTAAAACGCCTGCATCTGGGTGTAGCGCTTTCATGTCTTTAAGTGCTTTTGTTTTAAACTCGTCA
The DNA here is from genome assembly GCF_000498015.1 of Pseudoalteromonas sp. TAE79. Taxonomy (NCBI): domain Bacteria; kingdom Pseudomonadati; phylum Pseudomonadota; class Gammaproteobacteria; order Alteromonadales; family Pseudoalteromonadaceae; genus Pseudoalteromonas; species Pseudoalteromonas sp. TAE79. Next base: position 55,675 of record NZ_AUTL01000148.1, on the reverse strand, counting down.
TGTACAATACATGCGCCATTCCACATAAGCATATCAGCACCGGTATTTTTTTGAATATAACTACCAAGGTGCTTATCTGGGCCCCAAATGATTTTTTCGCCTTGCTCATCGAGGTGCTCTACTATTTCAAGTGCACAGGATGAAGTTACAATCCAATCTGCACGTGCTTTAACAGCCGTAGAGGTGTTTGCATATACAACTACTTTACGATCAGGGTGCTGATCGCAAAACGCAGAGAACTCGTCTATCGGGCAACCAATATCTAACGAACATGTTGCTTCAAGCGTTGGCATAACAACCGTTTTATTTGGCGTTAAAATTTTGGCTGTTTCGCCCATAAATTTTACGCCCGCAACAATAATCATATCTGCATCGTGACGTGCGCCAAAACGCGCCATTTCTAGCGAGTCGGCAACGCAGCCGCCGGTTTCTTCAGCAAGTGCTTGAATTTCAGGATCGGTATAATAATGGGCAACAAGTACTGCATTTTTATCTTTTAGTAATTGTTTTATACGCGCTTTATATTCGCCTTGCTCGTCTTGTGTTAACGGTGCTGGCTTAGGGGGAAAAATATAACCTTCAGGCATAATAGTTTGAGCTAGACTCATGTTCTCGACCACTTATCTACAGTGCATTAATTAGGGCGAATTATACGAGAATATGAAAGCAAATAACAGCAAACTAGTAAGGCTGTTTATAAAAAATAAAGTGGGAAATTAAAAAAGAATATAAAAGAAAGTATTAGAGAGTGGTGGGTCATGATGGATTTGAACCATCGACCAATTGATTAAAAGTCAACTGCTCTACCAACTGAGCTAATGACCCGCTCTAATATAAATCTGCTTTGTAAAAAGCTTGCGTAAATCCGCCGATTAAACTGTCATAGAATGGTGGGTTATGATGGATTTGAACCATCGACCAATTGATTAAAAGTCAACTGCTCTACCAACTGAGCTAATAACCCAATCTATGCGCTTATTCAATTATGAATGAAGCTTACGTATATCCGCCGATTGATACCAAACACTATTCACAAGGAATAAAAGAATGGTGGGTCATGATGGATTTGAACCATCGACCAATTGATTAAAAGTCAACTGCTCTACCAACTGAGCTAATGACCCGCTCTTATATAACTTTTCATAGAATGGTGGGTTATGATGGATTTGAACCATCGACCAATTGATTAAAAGTCAACTGCTCTACCAACTGAGCTAATAACCCGCTCTATGCACTTATTCAATTATGAATGAAGCTTACGTAAATCCGCCGATTGATTCCAAACCGTATTCACAAGGAACAAAGAATGGTGGGTCATGATGGATTTGAACCATCGACCAATTGATTAAAAGTCAACTGCTCTACCAACTGAGCTAATGACCCGCTCTATTGTTGCATTTAAATGCAACTTACTACTTTGCGTAAATCCGCCGATTGGAACCAATCATTATTCACAAGGAATAAAGAATGGTGGGTTATGATGGATTTGAACCATCGACCAATTGATTAAAAGTCAACTGCTCTACCAACTGAGCTAATAACCCATTCCAGTTGCTAACTTATTACTAAGTTAAAGCTTACGTAAATCCGCCGATTGATGCCAAACCGTATTCACAAGGAATAAAGAATGGTGGGTCATGATGGATTTGAACCATCGACCAATTGATTAAAAGTCAACTGCTCTACCAACTGAGCTAATGACCCGCTCTGACGTTGCGTTTTATAACAACTTAGTATTGTACGTAAATCCGCCGATAAAAGACCATTCAAATAATGGTGGGTTATGATGGATTTGAACCATCGACCAATTGATTAAAAGTCAACTGCTCTACCAACTGAGCTAATAACCCGCTCTTTTTGTCGCATTTCGAGTGGGGTAACCATTCGTTTGCTGCGGGCGCTTATAATACTTATTTATAAAATGAGTGCAACCGAAATTGTCTCTTTTTTTAAGTTTTTATGTCTAGATGCACAAAATTAAACCGTTTGTGCTCAAACTACATGCAAATCCAAGATTCTTCGAGAGTTTCCATGTAGTTTGCTCGCCTTAACTAGAAATTTAATCGCTAGTGAACTTTAGTTTCCTAAACGATCAGTTGCTAGTTTTGCAGCGGTAGTACTTGGGTATTGATTGATAAGATCGCTCAATATTTTTTGTGCTTGCGCCGCTGAACCTTGATCTTGTAAAAGTGTGCCTAACTTTAGCATTGCATCTGGGCGTTTATTAGAATTTGGAAATTCGTTAACAACCACTTTAAAATGCTCCACCGCTTTTACGCCATCATTTTTAATAGTAAGCAACTGCCCTAACCAATAATGCGCGTTAGACGCATATACAGAGTTTGGATAGGTAGTTAAAAACGTTTGAAATTCAGGAATCGCTTGATCATAACGTTTATCTTTCATTATTAACGCAACAGCACGCTCGTACGCTTCATTTTCAGATAAGTCACTGCTGTAGCTCTGTGCATCGTTTGGCTGCGCCTGATCGACTACTGGAGCTGCTGTTGGCTGTGTATAAGCTTGGCTCACGCGGTTTTCAATCTCTTGATACAACTCACGCTGACGCTGCAGTACTTTTTCAAGTTTGTAGCTTTGCTCTTCAGTTACACCGCGAATTTGACTTACTTCGTCTTGTAACAAGTTAAGTTGTTGCTGTAACTCTACTTGTAAAAAGTTACGCGACTGCATCATATTCTCAAGCGACGCTAATCGCTTCTCAATACTTGATTGTGAACTTGCAGCTTCTGAAACAGGAGCGGGAGCAGCCANTGCCAAAATAATTTTCGGCTTCATAATATCTCTTATCTTAGTAAACTAGTACCGCACGGCGGTTTTTAGCGAAAGCTGATTCAGTGCGAGATTTAACCATTGGCTTCTCTTCACCGTAGCTTACCACTGACATTTGGCTAGCTGAAACACCTAAGCTTAATAGGTATTTTTCAACTGCTTGGCCACGGTGCTCACCTAGTGCAATGTTGTACTCTGGAGTACCGCGCTCATCTGCGTGGCCTTCAATTAGTACTTTAACTGATGGGTTTTGAACTAAAAACTCAGCATGTGCACGAAGTAAATCAGCGTACTTACCTTCAACAGTTGCTTTATCAAAGTCAAAGTAAATTACTTGCTCTTGACGAAGTGCTTCGTACTTTTGACGAAGTTGCTCTTCTGCTTGTTGCTCAGGAGAGATTGTAGCTACTTCAACTGTATCAGTGTTAGTTGATTGCTCAACAACGCCTTGATTTGATTGGTTTGCAGCACCTTCATCAATATCAGAAGATGAGCTACAAGCTGCTAATGTCATTACTGGCACAGCAATTAGCAGGCCTTTAAGTATTTTGTTAAGTTGCATTGAGTAGATTCCTATTTTGAGTAAACCAGTAATATTACTGTAAGTATGGCGACCAAGCTGGTGCCTTTACTTGTCCGTCTAGCACAGGTAACCGTGCTTTAAAGCGGCCGTCCATCGATACTAGCGCAAGTACCTGTTTATTATTATGGAGCGTGCTGTATATAATCATCGAACCATTTGGCGCTATGCTCGGTGATTCATCTAGGCGTGTTCTCGTTAATACTTGAAACGCACCTGTAGCCAGCTCTTTCTTAGCAAGATGGTACTGCCCGTTGGTACGGTTAACCATCACTAATTCTTTTCCATCTGGTGTTATAGAACCAGCAAGGTTCATATCACCATCAAAGGTGAGTCGTTGTGACCTACCTGTTTTTAAATTTAACTTATAAATCTGAGCATTACCACCCCTTTCAGATGTAAACACAATATCTAGGCCATTAGGGTACCAAGATGGCTCAGTATCTATGCTACGATGATTTGTTAAGCGTGTTTCTTTACGTGTAGCAAGGTCAAGCATGTAAACTTCTGTCGCACCCGTCTTATCCTTAGAAAGCACTAATAATAGCTTTTTACCATCTGGCGAAAACTGCGGTGCACCATTAATACCACGGTAGCTTGCTATTATTTCACGCTTACCTGTGTATATATCTTGAATGTAAATTTGGCTTTGACGGTTTTCAAACGTTACATACGCTAGTTTAGTACCATTTGGTGACCATGCTGGCGACATTAATGGTTCTTTTGAACGAAGTAATACCTGTTCGTTAAAACCATCGTAATCGGCAACGACTAGCTGATAAGGTTTAGGCTCGTTATCACGTACTATTACATAAGCAATTTTAGTCAAAAATGCGCCTTTCTCACCAGTCAGTTTTTCATATATAACGTCACTGATTCGATGAGAGTAACGGCGAAAACCGCTTTCACCAATAACACTTTCGCGCGCTTCTAAAATATGATCTTGGCTTTTGATTAACTTACCATTACTCATCATTTGTGTGTTGCCACCAGTAATTTGGCCACGAATCACGTCAACTAACTCATAACGCACTAAGTAACGCCCATCAGTTTGCTGCTCAACTTCGCCCACTAATACAGCCTCCACACCTTTATTAACCCAAGATGCGTAATCAATTTCGCTATCTTTGGTCGGCTGTTGTGGCATTTGCGCTACATCAACAGGTTTAAACTTACCACTGCGCATTAAGTCGGCAGCAATAACACTGCTTAATTTTTCAGGGATTGGACCAACACCTTGGTATTTAAAAGGCACTATAGCAATAGGCCTTGCACCATCTACACCCTCAGTTATTACAATTTCAAGCGCTGCATTAGCAACACCCACAAACCCAAACAGTAAAACTAAACAGGCTATTTTTATTTTGTTGAACATATCATTCCTTTAAAACTCTGGCTTGATTGTTAAATTAATATTCTTAAGTTGTTCGAATACGTCTTTATCTTTAGATACCGGTAATGTGTCAGCCATGCGCACTGCTCTTAATGCAGCTTCACACACTAACTTATCGCCACCTAATGATTTAACTTGCGTTACTAAACCATTAAAGCCTAAACGAATATTGACTCGGCACTGTTGGTTTTTCATTTTTTCATCAATCAATAAGTTTTGTTGAATACGCGCCATAATTAATGCACGGTACTTATCAACTTCGCTCACCACTTGTTGCTGACGTATTTTACTACGGGCAGCCTGCTCTTTTGCAAGTTGCTCTTGTAGCATTTGCTCTTGCATCGCTTGCTGGCGTTTACGTTCTGCCTCGGCTGCACGCTCTTTTGCCTCGATTTCACGTTTTTTACGTTCAGCTTCTGCTTTTTTAAGTGCGTCTTCTTCGGTTTTACGTTTATCAGCAGCAGCTTTAGCTGCACTTTCAGCTTCTTGCTTTTGTTTTTCAGCTTGCTTAGCTTTAGCGCGCTCTTTTTGCTCAATAGCACGTGCTTTTTTAGCTTGTGCTTGAGCCTCGGCTGTTTCTTTTTCTTTAGCTTTGCGTTCTTGCTCTAGCTTTTTAATATGCCTAGATTCAGATTCGCGTTGCTCACGTGCATTTGCCGCCCTGCGTTCTAAATCACGAATACGTTTGTCTTCAGCACTTTTTTTATCTTTTTCTTTCTTTTGAAGCTCAGCAATTTTTTGCTCAACTTGCTTTTGATCAACTGTAACAGCCGNNNNCCGCATTATCTGGGGTGGGTATAGCCGAATTAAGCGTTACTTCCATTACCTTAGGCGCAGGTGGGTGAATGTTTGCAGACGCATACAAAAAACCACCTATGCCTAAATGAAGTACTATCGATTTTACTACTGAACTATTCATACAGCTACTTCCCCTCAAAGGATTCAGTCATTAATCCTACTGATGGTACGCCTGCATTTTTCAAAAAATCCATTAGTAATAATACTTCTTGATACGACACCTTACCAGAACCTTTAATCATTACTGGTACGTCAGGGTTTTTCATTAATTGTAATTTTATAACCGCAGCAACATCAAGTGCTTCCATAGGCTCTTCAGGATCAGTACCTACACTCACGTAATATTTACCTTGTGCATCTATTGAAGCAATAATAGGCGGAGTATCTTTAGTATCAACTAAATCAGACTCTTCCATTTTAGGTAAATCAACTTTTACACCATGCGTAATAAGCGGTGCTGTAGCCATAAATATTATAAGTAGTACCAACATTACATCAATGTAAGGTACTACATTAATCTCTGCGACCGGACGGCGCTTTTTACGCTGATACATTCGCTTGTGCCTCTATTTGTGTAGCTGCTTGACGGTGTAAAATATTAGCAAACTCTTCCATAAAGTTAATATAGTGAGACTCAAGCTTTTCAACACTGTTTGAAAAACGGTTATAAGCAATAACAGCAGGGATCGCCGCAAATAAACCCATAGCAGTCGCAATAAGTGCCTCTGCAATACCTGGTGCTACCATTTGTAATGTAGCTTGCTTAACTTCACCTAGTGCAATAAAGGCATTCATTATACCCCACACTGTACCAAACAAACCGATGTACGGACTTATAGAACCTACTGTTGCTAAAAACGATAGACTAGATTCCATTTTTTCAATTTCACGAGAAAGCGCAACACGCATAGAGCGGTGCGTTCCTTCCATAACAATACTCGCACTTTGAAATGTATTCTTTTTATGGCGAGCAAACTCTTTAAAGCCCGAAGTAAACAAAGCTTCAATGCCTTGAGACTGACCGCTGCGTGACGATATCTCGTTATATAATTTGCTTAAATCAATACCCGACCAAAACTTTTGCTCAAATTTCTTAGCATTTATTAGCGCATCCGATATTGCTTTTTTACGTTGAAATATAATTGTCCACGACATTACAGACATGGCAACTAGCCCTAACATTACTAATTGAACAAGCAAACTTGCTTCTAAAATTAGATCTAAAAAATTAAGCCCTGATCCCACGTTAAACTCCTAAATAATTTCAAAATACTGCAAATTGGTTAATTTGTGTAAATATGACCGCTTACACGGCCAAAAGTTGCATCTAGTGTATCTAGTCCATTTCAAGCTGACAACGGTATTGCTATGAATAGGCAACAAAAAACGTTAAAAAACAGCTTTAGTTGGCATTTCCCTTTGCCTCAGTATTTTATTTAAACTTTTAAACAAACTCGCTAACTGTAAATATGCGTAAATATATACATGAAACGTCTTAAAATGCGCCGTTTATTCAAAATAAGAGCATAAACACTCAAAACCTATAAGCCTCACCTGTACGTAATAGTAAAACTAATACCGAGCTATAACGAAATAAATTACTTAAGTTATAAATTTCATAAACTTATAAATTTAACGATTCATTAACGCACAAGATTCAAACAACAATAAAATTCACTAAATTAGTTTTTCTAATCTGAAAATACAAATTTTCTAGTTTGAACAAAAAAGTAAACTTACGTATTATTCTCCCATACCGAGCTAGCGCACTGAATGAGATAGTTTCATTAAGCCAAGTTCTTAGTAATAGGATATTTTATCGTATTACATTGTTTTACTCTTTGTGGATAAAACCAAATTTAGTAAAACGTAGTTCCCCTGGATTACTTCCTTCAACTTGTTGTTTGCCCGCATTTTTTGCGGGCTTTTTTTTGCCTGCAATTTAGTGCGCTACATATTTTACTTATAAACTAATAATTGCCCTACCTAATTTACAATAAGTAATTCCTTACTAGTTTGAATGGTACGCAGGATAGCTTCGCGAGTCTTAACGCCCTGTGAATTAACAGTTAACTATAAAGCGTATTAGTATTTTGGAATAACATTTGCAACAGAGTGTTGAGGTTTTGAGTATAATAACTTGATACAAAGGGATACTGAGACAATTACCTGCTGCGCAATAAACCACAGCAAGTAATGTATATGATGAGGCTAATCTTTTTTAGGAAGTAAACCAAAGTGATAGTATGCACTGTCAGACACTATGCGCCCACGTGGTGTACGCTGAATAAATCCTTGTTGGATCAAAAATGGTTCTATCACATCTTCTATTGTTTCGCGCTCTTCGCCAATAGCAGCCGCTACATNCTACAGGACCGCCCATAAATTTTTCGATTATGGCGAGTAAATACTTGCGGTCCATATAATCAAAACCACTTTTGTCTACGTCAATCATATCAAGGGCTTGCTTAGCTACATCGGCGTTTACTGTGCCGTCAGATTTTACTTGAGTGTAATCGCGTACACGGCGCAATAAGCGGTTTGCAATACGCGGTGTGCCGCGCGAGCGCTGAGCAATTTCGGTAGCGCCATCATCACACATCTCTAAATCAAGGTAATGTGCAGAGCGCCCTACTATGTGCGATAAATCTTCTACAGAATAAAACTCTAATCGCTGCACAATTCCAAAACGGTCACGCAGTGGCGATGTAAGAGAGCCTGCTCGTGTGGTTGCACCAATAAGTGTAAATGCAGGTAAGTCTAATTTAATAGAACGCGCAGCTGGGCCTTCACCAATCATTATATCAAGCTGGTAGTCTTCCATTGCCGGATAGAGTATTTCTTCAACTTGTGGGCTTAATCTGTGTATTTCATCAATAAACAGTACATCGCCTTCTTCTAAATTGGTAAGTAGTGCGGCTAAATCGCCTGCTTTTTCAAGTACAGGGCCTGATGTTGTTTTAATACTTACGTGTAATTCATTGGCTACAATATTTGCAAGCGTGGTTTTACCAAGCCCAGGTGGGCCAAATATTAATAAATGATCGAGCGCTTCACCACGGGTTCGGGCAGCTTCAATAAAAATTTCCATTTGCTGCTTAACATGAGGCTGGCCTCTATAGTCGGCTAAAAGTTTTGGTCTTATTGCACGATCTATAGAGTCTTCATTTGTTTTTTCAGTCGCATCAATTAAGCGATCCGCTTCAATCATGGGTTACTCACAACATAGATTTTAAAGATTCTCTAATAAGAACCTCAGTAGACATATCGGGTTTACTTATCGATTTTACTGCTTTTTGAGCTTGTGGCAATTTATAACCTAATGCAAGCAGTGCCGATACGGCATCATCCGCTGCATTATTAGCAATTGTCGCATCGCTCATTGGCTCTATTACTGCGCTGTCGCTAAATGGCGTAAATAAATCATTACCCCAATCTTTTAGCCTGTCTTTCATTTCGAGTACTAAACGCTCGGCTGTTTTTTTACCTACACCGGGTAATTTAACAAGCGATGTTGAGTCTTCGTTATTTACACAACTTACAAATTGTTTTGCTGACATGCCCGATAAAATAGCTAAGCCAAGTTTTGGCCCTACGCCATTTGCTTTTAATAGCTCTCTAAACAAGGCACGTTCAACTTTATTGTTAAAACCAAACAATAGTTGAGCATCTTCACGCACTACAAAGTGAGTGTAAACAATCGCATTTTCACCAATTTTTGGTAAATCGTAAAAACAGGTCATTGGCATTTGTACTTCGTAACCTACACCACTTACTTCGAGTAATATTTCTGGTGGTTGTTTTTCGACTAAAATACCATTTAAGCGGCCTATCATAGTTATTTCCTTAAACGTCCTCTAACGGTTTTGCTTGCGCTGCCCGCTAGTTTAATTAAATTTTGTTCTGAATGGGCGTGGCAAATCGCAATAGCGAGTGCATCCGCTGCATCGGCCTGTGGCGTACCGGGTAGTTTTAAAATATTTTTTACCATGTGCTGCACTTGTGTTTTATCTGCGCCACCGTTACCCACTACTGCTTGCTTAATTTGCCTAGCTGAGTATTCAAATACGGGTAAGTCGGCCATCGCAGCGCCAACAATCGCAGCGCCTCTAGCTTGACCTAGTTTTAAAGCTGAATCGGGGTTGTGCGCCATAAATACTTTTTCAATGGCAAAAGTTTCTGGCGAAAACTGCTCAATAAGCTGTGTAATGCCTTGGTAGATCATTTTAAGCCTAATCGGAAAAGGATGATCGGCTAGCTTAATACAGCCACTGCCTAAGTATGTAAATTTAGAACCTTGATGGGCAACAACACCATATCCGGTCAAACGTGAACCAGGATCGATCCCTAAAATGATGGCCAAACAGCGCTCCATTGTTATTATTTTTAAATTACGCCAATAATGCCAGAGCACTGTATAAATTACCAGTACAAAGAAAAACAAAAATGCCCACGTACTAGGTGGGCATTTACAGGAGCATGTTAGTTTAAGCTTACCCTAGGGCACGCACTAATCCTTGGGTGTTTTGTTTAAGTTTTCGGGCAATCATTAAATAACCTAAACCTGCCACAAATACGCCGCCAGCTACCGGCCCAATAATCCATATATGTGGGTGTAACTTACCTGCTAAATCAAACATTTGTTGCTGCACAATTAAAAGCGCTATATCACTAAAAAATGCGGCAACTAAGCCAGCTAAACCGCCTAGTAATAAAAACTCATACAGGGTCGCGTTTTTAATTAATCGGCTTTTAGCGCCAAGCGTTCTAAGTATTACAATTTCTTGCATACGCTCACCTAGACTAGCTTGCACTTGCGATATAAGTACAAGCGCGCCACACAGCACAACAATTGCAAGTACAAAGCCAATGGCGAGCGATACTTGCGAAATAGTTGTTTGTATTTGCTTAACAAAGTTATCAATATCAATCGCTGTAATAGTAGGGTAAGTACGTAATAACTGGCTAAAGTCACGTTTTTGATCTGGATTTATACGTACCGACGAAATATACGTCGCCGGAAAATCTGCAAGTACATCAGGACTTAAAATAATAAAAAAGTTAGGTTTAAGCGTGGCCCAATTTACTTTGCGCACACTGGTGATTTTAGCGTCGAACGACTGCGAACCAATTAAAAATGTAAGCGTATCGCCTATCTCAACATCTAAACGCTCAAGCATCGACTCTTCTACTGAGGCTTCAGCCATCGCATTTTCACCAAACCACGTGCCTTGTGTTACTTCATTTTGATCAGGCACATTTTTAAGCCATGTTAGATTTAGCTCACGACCAATACCTGCACGTGCTTCTTCGTCTTTTTTCTCGTTGTCTTGCAGCGATACAGAACGTGCTACCAACTCGCCGTTCACCGCATTTACGCGCCCACGAATAGTTGGATAAAACTCTGATACCTGAATGTCTTTTTGAGCTAAATATTCATTAATTGGCTCAAGCTCATTTTGCGTAATATTAACTAAAAACGCATTAGGCGCGTCGCTTGGAAGTTGCGACTGCCAATCAGATATCATGTCGTTTTTAAGTACCACTAAAAACAGCAGTAATTTAATCGCTAACGAAAAACTAATTAACTGTACCGCGTTCACATTGGCACGCTTTTGAATAGATGCAATTGCAAGCGACCAACTATTACCTGGCTTTAATCCTAGTTTTCGACCACCACCAAATATTAATTTAGATACTAAAAACAGCACACCAATTAGCGCAAGTGTTGATATAAACAAAATAAGCGTTATTTTTATGTTGTTACTAAATAACCACATTAATAAAAACACGGTTAGCGCACTCATACCTAAATGCACACGACTTACTGCCAACTTGTCGCCTAAGTTACGACGCAGTACTCTAAGCGGTGGAATATCAAATAAATCAAATAACGGTTTAATAGAAAACATAACAGCACAAATTACGCCAGTGCTTATAGCCACCAGCCAAGGTTTAAAGCCACCCAAGGGTAACTCTGTGCCCATACTTTTTGATAAGTAACTTGTTGCTATTTCTTGCAAGCCATAACCAATTAACAGCCCTATACTTACCGCCATTGCACATACAAGCAATAAATGAAGCATGTATATTTTGCGGATCATTGAGCGGCTACCACCTAACGTTTTCATCATCGCTACTGGGTCGTATTGGCGTTCACAATAACGTTTTGCTGAAACAGCTATAGCCACTGCAGCCAAAATAATACCTAGTAAACCAGCAAGTAATAAAAAACTCTCAGCGCGGTTTAAGCTGTTTGAAATGGGTGATTGGCGGTCTTTAACGCCATACCATTGTTGGTTTTCTTTCATTTGTGGTTTAAGCCACTCGTAAAAGCTATTTATATCGGCCTCACTACCTGCATAAAGTTGGCGATAATAAACACGACTACCCGGCTGCACAACTTCAGTTTTTGCCACATCGTCAATATTAATAAGCACACGACGGCTACTTGAAAATACATTAAATGGCGCGTCAGGCTCTTCTACAATAACTTTTGAAACATTAAATAATGCCGCGCCAAGCTCTACTTGCGCGCCTATATCAATATTTAAACTGTAAAATACCGATTCACTTAGCCACACATTACCCGGCGTTGGCCCGCTATTAGCAACTTTAGTTTCACCGGTTAGTGTATCTTTAACTTTTAACTGCCCTTTTAGCGGGTACGCATTAGATGCCGCTTTTACTGAGCTAAACTGCATTTCATCATCGGCAAACAACATAGTGTCGAAATACACCATTTGCGCCGTTTTTAAATTTTGGCTCTGTGCTTGAGTAATAAAAGCGGTGTCCAGAACATGGTCGCTTGCAAGTACACGGTCTGCTGCAATAAAAGCACTGCTTTTTTGCGCAATACTTTGCCCTATTCGCTCAGTAACCATCGACAGTGTAAGCACGGTTAAAACAGCAAGGGCGATAGCTGCGCTTATAACCGTGAGCTCACCACGGCGAAATTCTCGTGAAAATAATTTAAGCGCTAACTTAACCCACATTAGCAACGTCCTCTACTTGGCTTTTTACCAGTAAACCCGCTTCTATTTGAATAATGTGCTCACATTTTTGTGCAAGCCCTTCATCATGAGTTACTAAAATAAGCGTAGTGCCGTGTTGCGTGTTTAAATCAAATAATAAGGATTCAATCATTTTACCGTTTTTGCTGTCTAAATTAGCCGAAGGCTCATCAGCAAATAGTATTTTAGGTGTACCAATAAATGCTCGCGCAATAGCAACACGTTGCTGTTCACCGCCAGAGAGTTGCGACGGATAATGATCAATTCGATGGCTCAAGCCTACTTTTTCAAGCAAAGCAATTGCTTGCTCTTTTGCATCACTTTCACCAGCGAGCTCTGCTGGCAGCATAACGTTTTCAAGTGCTGTTAAGCTTTGTACTAACATAAACGATTGAAACACAAATCCAATTTTAGCCGCGCGCAGTGCAGCACGCTCTTCTTCATCTAAATTGTGTAATGGCTCGCCATCTAAAAATATTTCGCCGCTGCTTGCGGTATCCAGCCCCGCTAATAAACTGAGTAACGTTGATTTACCAGAGCCCGATGTGCCAACTATAGCAACAGACTCGCCATGCTTGACATTAAAGCTGATGTCGCTGAGGATGGGCAGCTCACCTTCAAAGGTAGAGACTACTTTAGACAAACCATTAACCTGAATTATATTTAATTGAGAAAGCGCTGACATATGACTCATTCAATCCTTCGTTTAGTATTCATTTTATTTTTAGTTATCAAACCGCTGAGCGCAGCAGCCGACAACACGATTTTAATACTCGGTGACAGTTTAAGCGCAGCCTACGGACTTCAACAAGAAGAAGGCTGGGTAAAATTGTTACAAGATAAATACGATGACGAACAAGCCGACATTGAACTTATCAACGCCAGTATTAGTGGCGAAACATCTGGTGGAGCCCTACGCCGTTTAGATGCATTGCTTGAGCAATACGAACCCACTCATGTACTTATTGAGCTAGGTGCTAATGACGGTTTACGTGGTTTCCCAGTTAAAAAAATGCAAACTAACTTAACGTCTCTTATTCAAAAAAGCCAAGCAGCTAATGCGATGACCGCCTTAATGGAGGTTTACATTCCCCCTAATTACGGCCCGCGTTACAGTAAAATGTTTACTGACACTTTTTCGCGCGTTAGCGAAGAGACAAATGCGCATTTAATGAACTTTTTTATGCTAAACATTGCCGGCCAACCTGAATTAATGCAAAACGATAGTTTACACCCTAACAAAAAAGCTCAGTTATTAATACGCGATGAGATGTATGACTCGATCAAAAAGTGGTTAAATAAAGACTAGCCAATTAATACACCGCAAGAGTGCCTTTTTAGGTCTCTTGCATAATAAACACCCAAACAAACAATCGCTTATTGATTTTTAAAAAAATACACGTACTATTGCATACAACGTCGGTATGTGGCGCAGCTTGGTAGCGCACTGTCATGGGGTGGCAGGGGTCGAGAGTTCGAATCTCTCCATACCGACCATTTAATTCAATATCTTACCTCAACTTATAAATCTCTCGTTAAAACCTAAACTGCTCCGTGTAGCCAATCTGTAGCCACTCTTTTCTTTTTTATAGTCGGGAATTAAAAAATTTATCTCTTTAATCGTTCGCGCGTACTGGTTGCGAATCTTCCTTTTACGGTGTCTGAAAATACCCTAGAGAAATCTAGCTAATTTGTTATGTTGTTCTAAGCTATTTCTTAGCCCCCATACGCCAGAGAAGCCGTTTCTTTGTAGATACCTGAATAAGCTTTTACTAGTCCAAGTATTACCCCAGCTTGTCTTAATGCCTTTATTATTAAGGTAATTGACTAAAACACGATAACTAGGGTTTTTGTATCGACTGGATTGGTTTATCAACTCCACCAGCGTTATAAAAATTAGCTTATCGTTATTAATTTTATGTGATGTATTCATATATCCCCCAATATGAGTTCTTATTATACCCTTTCTTAGCTTAGTATCATGCGGATATGACCTACTAAAAAGTACATTAAATATCGCTTTATAATATTAAATTTAAATAGCTTGAATTTGCCTCGTTCTTTTGTAATTCTAAAATAATTACAACTACTAAGGACGGTTATGTTTCTATCAGACAACCAACAATCATCTTCTTCAAATACAAAAACAGAATGGACATTAAACGACAAAGGCCTGACGAATAATTTTACAGAAATAACTTATGATATTGACAGCCTAAGCTTTTCACTAAAAAAGGATGGGTATAAAGGGGTTGCATCAATCTTTTATAAGGATAAATTTCTTTGTAATCTATCAACTTTATTTAGTCAATCTGGGATCTATAAAAAGCACGGTATTAAAGAAAGTATAATAATAACCAATAATATTGAGGATAAGCTGACAGATGTACACAATAACGAAATCACTCTGACAAGCACATTACTCAACTTTAATTCAAAAGAATATGGTATTGCAGGCTTGCGAACGGTTAAAGGTACTTCATCATATGACGTTCTGTTTTATGGGAAACACTTAACTGATGTGTCAGAAGCAACAGCTCAAAAATTAGAGAGCACAAAAGACATATACTTAAAGCGTAAGTTGTCTACTTTCCATGAAAAAATGAAAGACAAAAAAACAGTTAGCGAAATCGTAAAAATAAAAGAGAGTCTCACTGCAAAAAATTATAAAATAATTCGAAGCCCGAACGAAGTTATACTCACCACTGAAACAACATCAAATTTAAAAGTGCTTAAAAGATTGGACGTTATAACGGCCGAGTGTGCCTATGGTATGAATATATTTAAAGACCTATTTGCGAGCATAAGTGATATTTTTGGCGGCAGAAATAAAAGTATTCAAAATACATTGAAAGACGCTCGTAAAAACGTTTTAGCTGAATTGCAAAAAGAAGCCTTTTCTTTAGGTGCTAATGCTGTAGTAGGTATAGACTTAGATTACAGTGAAATATCTGGCGGTGGTAAGTTTGGCATGCTGTTTATTGTTGCATCGGGTACTGCGGTGATTATTGAAGATATAGACTAACTATATTTGTATGTTCTATTATATTTAAATAAAAATATCAAACAAGGAAGTTAAAATGTACCTCAAGTTTATTAGCATAAGTACACTACTTTTTTCAGCAAGCTCTCTCGCAAAACCTGTATACCTTGAATGCGAAATTATAGCTGATAAAGAAAAACAAAACTTCACTGTCAAAGTTGATGAAGATCTAGGAAAAGTAACTCACACATTTTCTGTTGGTTACGCATTCAAGTCTGAAGCATTCTTTACCCCTGATAAAATCTCTTATCGTGAATCAAAAACAAGTTATGGTGTAAAAATAGTTCGTATCTTTGATATAAGTAGAGTAAACCTTAATGTAACGCAAACATCTCAAATTTCTTCAGCTAAATTTCCTGATGAAGTACCTGTTAAAACTTTGGTTAGCAATGGTCAATGTAATTTAGTAGATGTTGAAGGGCGTAAGTTTTAATCCTTACTCCTTCGTGCTGTTATGTAAATCACTTAACTTATTGGGTAAAAAATAAAAACCTAACAACTACTAAATAACTGATTATTAATAACTAAAGCATATTTAGGTTAAGTGTTAGGTAAAAACGCTAACTTTATAATATTAGCCTTTTCTATACTCGGTAGTCCTTATTTCTTTTACTGACTACCACGTATTTAATCAGCTATTTTGATTATTTATAGAAAGTTACTTAACTACCTAACTAGAAACAAGTAAAGCCCTTGTTAATAAAGGGCTTTAGCGGGGTTAGGTAAATTTTAAGAGCTTAACTTTACTCAACTAACCTAACAGTTAATATAGAAGAAACGGCTAGTAAATGCTTAATTTATAGCGTGTTTGATTCCCCCCTGCTTTTTTGGCTTGTAAATAGCCATCGCGGCTTAACTGCTTTAGCGCTTTACCGACAACACCGCTTGTATAAGAGTTAAGTTTTTTATCTTCATAAATTAACTCACCAGCGGCAAACCAACCATTTATACACTGCGGCCTGTCTATTTCGTTTGCAAAATCTATCTTGCTGGCTGGTGCTATATAATTGTCGTATATGTAACTATACGCAAAGCCCTTATCTTGGTAGCTGTCATTAAACTTGGCTATTTGCTGTAAATCTTCGTCTTTTAGCATCCAGCCATAACCACTTAAATAGAGGTGTTTTACTTCAAACCAAAACTGTTTAAGTTGTGACTCATCAACCTGTTTTAATGAGCCTGTACCGTCATAGTGCCAGCCTAGTAATTCGTTTAGCTCATCCATGTTAGCGGCTTGTTCCATTTCAATAACAGCAAAGCGGCTTGAGCCTGTTTCATCCTTTAAAAACTCGCTACCGTTAACCGTGGCAATAAAATGTGTTTGCCTTGGTTTTTTAATATCGAGCCTTGCATAAGGTGGGCGAACCGTATCAACCTTATTAGTGATAAACGCTTTCAAACTTCCTTGTGAGTTTTTACTGGTGCGTTCAAGTTCGCCCAGCTCAACAATAAATGAGCGAATACACGACAACACACTGTCTTTATCATCGGGGTTTAAAGCTGCCCCTTCTAAAAACGCATGTGGGATAATCTCAGCAAAGCGAGAAACAAATGCTGTTTTTCTGAAAGATTGATCTCCTTGTAATACTGGTACAAGTTTACTATTAAAATTACTCTCATAAAGAGAAGCCACACAGCCCACCAGCCAGTGCTTTAATATGGTATCGGCTAACGCTTCATGTTTAGCATTTAAACAGCTAATAACCGCACTTACGCGCTCTTTACCGTCCCATTTCTCACCATCTAAGTATAGTTTTATAGGGTGGTATTTAGTTTGCTCACATAATGCAACTAAATGTGTGTTAATTGCCTTTTCAGGTAAACCATAAATATTTGCAGCTGATATAAGTTTACTGTTAATGCTGTCGTACGAGTCGGCTATTAAGCTACCAAAAATATCGCACACCTCATTATTAAAGGTCATCATATTTAACCTAAAATCTAAGCTACAAAAATTAGCTAGATCAGCGAGGTTTTGATTAGTATTTAGTACTCTTACATTGCCTTTATTATCCTCTTTTAAATCGGTAAAGCGTGGCCTATCTAGTACCGTATTTTGAGGCAACTCTATTTCGTAGCTTTTATGCGGGGCTGGTATAGCTATACTCATAATTTAGCCCCCATAAACAACGTTTGAGTGCGTTGGTTTTGCTTATGAATTTTGTACTCTTTTAAGTTGTGTTTGTGCAACTCAGAAAAGTAAGTTTCAGCCACCAGCTTTAATGCTCGTTTATAATCGCCTTGATAGGAACGTATCACCATAAAATCAAACTTATCTATACATAAGCCATTAGCGCAGGGGTCATTTTCATGGTGCGAATAGTACCGCTCTTTTCCATCAGTATTACTTGTTAGTATGTAAACACCTGCCTGTTTGCTGGTGGACTCTGGCGGTAAATACGCCTTAACTTGTGCTTTGTAACCGTATTGAATAAGTAACTCATGCCATGAGTAAGCGCTGTTAACAGCATCGATAATAGATACCTGCTTACCTATTAACTGAGTTTGATAACTTGGCTTAACAGGTAGGCTAGTAGCCTTTTCTAATTCCTGGTTTTGCTCTGCTTCTAAAGCTTGTGCGTCTTTGTAAAGCTGAGAGCTTTCAACATCAAGCGCCCTACCTGCTGCAATTTTAAATTGGTAACTATCGCCTTTTAAGCGGACAGGTAAATACATTATTTGCTGCGGGCGTTTGGCGCAATCATCTGCCATGAACACATAGCTTAAATAGCTTTCCATTGCCGCCCACACCTCATAAGTAATAGAAGCGGCTAGTTCTATATAAACTCTATACCGATTTGTTGTGGTCTGTTGCTGGTGGCTTGCTGTTGTATGGATTATGTATGACTCAATACACATACTTTCTAGCATGTCGGCAATAGTCGCTAACTCTAGGTTAGTATCGTCTAAATCAAGCCTAAGTAGCGTA
Source organism: Pseudoalteromonas sp. TAE79 (assembly GCF_000498015.1). Classification (NCBI taxonomy): domain Bacteria; kingdom Pseudomonadati; phylum Pseudomonadota; class Gammaproteobacteria; order Alteromonadales; family Pseudoalteromonadaceae; genus Pseudoalteromonas; species Pseudoalteromonas sp. TAE79. The sequence goes on along the minus strand of NZ_AUTL01000148.1, from coordinate 37,129 downwards.
AAGTTATCATGTAAGAGAATTGACTCTTTTGTTTTATTGGGCGCATCGGTAGCCGCTATAACTGCCGATTTAGCCTTCGCTTCTTTCGGCGTTATTGCATCTAAGTTTTTAGGGCTTTCAATTTTGAGTGTTAGCTCATGCCAATTTATATAAGTAAAATCAGCGGTAACATTGTGACTTTTAGCATGTAAAAAATTAAGCATGACAATTACCTCGTTTTGAAATAGCAGCATTAGTTAATGAGTTTGTATTTATGTAATGGCTGAGCAATTGCTGTTCATTTCGAGTATAATTAAACACGCAACCTGTTGATTTAATCAGCCCTTTAATAAGGGCTTTTTTATTTGTGTTCATAAAGCCCCCGACTTAAACCCACAGTCTATAAAATGTACTATCACTATCATTTGGAAAATAAGAAACATTAATAGGTCGCTAAGCTTTACAGGCGCTTCTGATTTAAGTAACTTAATTAACGCAAGCACGAATTGTTTGTAATTTTTAAAAGGGCTCATTCTTTTGACTCCTTTTTTGGCTGGTGTTTAGTCTGTAAACTTTCATCACCAGTATTTGAACTAGAAGCCTTTACAGTTGGCGCTGTATTGGCTTTTTCATTTTGGGTTTGTTGATTGTAGTAATCATCATTTGCAGCATTGCTCACTAAATTAGCTAATTCTGACTTTGCACTAACTGATTCAATAAAGGCTTTTGATTCTCTAAGTCGACCTTGCTTAGCCAGTTTATGAGAGTCACGTTTGTATTCACTTTTCCTCTCAGCTCTTGCTTTTTCATCATCAAGTTTTGAACCCGATTTATGCCTTGGGTCTAAGCTACGCGCAAAAATAACGCCTTTATCATTTGTATGGTTAATGATGTTCCAGCAATACGTACCCCCTCCCAAGCTTTGCAGCGGGCTACGTTGTCGACCATTAAAGGTGTGGGTTAATTCAGCTTCTGATACCTTATCTCTCTCTAAAAGCAATAAGAGTAATTTGTATGCTTGAGTATTTGGTTTAGGGATATAACAAGGGTTAAAATCATATAAATCTTTCATTGCTATACCTCCTTGCTCGCTAGCCAAGATTGAAGGTCAGAGCGCCTATAGATACAGCAACGGCTACTTATGCGGATTTGTTTAGGGAAGTTTGGATCTTGCTCAGCCAAACGCCACAATGTAGGCTTGCTTACACCGATATAAGCAGCCGCATCTTTTAAACGTAAATTTTCGTTTGAAATTGAATGGTTCATAATAAATCACCTGATTTGTTGTTGTTTCAGGTTTAGTATGATTTAACTAGATATTCAAAATAGGATCAAAAACGCGCGAGTCACAATAAACCTCTTTTTACTGGAAATAACGGAGCATGCTCCATAAAAACAAAGTCCATTTTTTTTATAGGTAACTCAATGACTCTTTTGTCTTCATCATGAGCTTTTTTATTATTTATAATGATGTCATATATTTTGTACTGACTAATTTTTATCGCATTTGTTACCCATTCAGGGTCTTTTATACAATAAAGTAGGTGAGGTACTTTGTTATATCCCGACAACTTTAGGCTCAGATAATAACCCTGTAATAAATGAATAACTTTTTTGACATCTTTAAAATCTCTTAGGTAAGGCTTAGCCATTTCATGCGCATCAATTCTTGCTCCCTGTAAACCTCGCAAACTATTATCCCTCCCACGAACAAAGTCAGCTTCAACATTAGTAAATATATTAGCCATTTTTTTAAACTCACCACTAAATGCGTCATCGGCCTTCAAACCATCTAAGTAATCCTTTTCTCTTTGACAATAAAAAGCAACATTACGAATAATATATTGATCGAAGGTAAAGTACTTTTTTTTATCTAATTTTAAAGCTTCTGTATAATCTTCATAAGCTTGCCAAAGAATCATTACTTTAGTTAGCTTTTTAGTTCCTTTTCTGAGACAAGAGTCGACCCTATCCCACTGTCTATTACTAGTGTGTTCTTCTAAAATAATATTAGATTTTTTTTTGATACGTAGAATGCCTAATTGACAAGCATCAATGAACTTTTCACGATTTATTTTGTTACTCGGATAAATAATCTGAGCTAGATATTCGATATTCATTTGCATTTTTTTCGGTATCAATAATTTTGGATTATAATAAGAAGGTAGAGCTTTATAGCTGTTGAACTTAAGCAAATTGTTATCCAAAAGTAATTTTATAGATTTTTCATCCATAGGTATTCCTTAAGATTGACATACTATTCCAATCACCGTTTATACTTTCTAACATACCAGCCGTGTCTTGTTCATCATGTCTTAAATAATTAGCCGCTATCATCGAACCATCTTTATGCCCAACTAAACCCGCAATGGTTAATACAGGCACACCACGCGCCACCAGCTCAGATATAAAGTTATGGCGGAACGAATAAAAATCTAATCCCTCTAACACTCCACCAAGCGCTTTAACCTGCTTCCAGTGTCTCAGGTGGGCTTTACGCTCTAAAGTTTTGTCAGTGCGATCTGATTTGAATATTAAGCCATGTTTAGCCTGTTCTTGTTGTGCTTCCCAGCTATCGAATACATGCTTTAACTCTCCAGTAACAGGAAATTTAATCTTTCGGCTGTTCTCTGCTTTTTTAGTTTTACTGGGTGTAAAAATTAGTGTGGTTTGGTCGTTGAACTGATTAAACAGTAAGTTTTCCCATTTCAAAGCGTATATGTCAGATGGGCGCATACCCGTTAAACGTGCAATATGGCAAAAAGGAATAAACCAGTGTGGGTAAGTTAAGTTATCTAAATTAATAAGGTGGCTTTTGCCGTGAGCTATGCTTGAGCGCCTCTGACGTTTTAACTTTTCAGAGTAAAGAGCTAAACCTGTGTATATTTGCTGTTTAACTTGATTGCTGAATATATCGCGCTGGTGGCTAAGCTTTTCATTATGCGCCTCTAGCTCATCTTGCTCTTTAATAGTTAAAGCTGGCAAGGTAATGCTTTTAATTGGATTAACTTTAAGAATAGGCTCACTTACACCTTTTAATGGTTGAGCAGCATAATTAAGCATAGCTTTGAACGCGCCAAAATCGCGAACTAAGGTAGAGCGCTTTATGCCTTTAGCCCTGCGTTTGTTATACCAATGTAAAATATCAGCGCTATTTAGCTTATCCATTTCACGGTTAAACAAGTGATCAAAATTATGTTTAATTACTTTTAATGTACCTGCGCCATACCGGTAGTTATCTAATTTATGCGGGGTATAGATTGCCTCAAAAAACTCACCTACTTTTAAATATACATTGGCTGCTTTTAGCTGTTCTTCTTCGCGTTGTGATTGCGCTAAGCCTTCTTTGTATGAAAGCGGATCGATGCCCTCTCTTAATTTAGCCTTCCATGAAATAGCCTCCGCTGCCGCTTGGCTTGGTTTTATGTTCGCGTCTGCTATTGTGGCTGTTCTGCGCTTTCCAAGTAAATCAGTGTAACGCAATCTCCATGCGCCACCATGAGAAAGCTTAAGATAGAAAAACCCTGAAATTTTGTTGCATCCTAACTGTTGTCGCGGTTTTGCACTTTTTTTAAATGTCGATAGTTTAGCTTGTGTTATTGAAGTTAAATCTGCCATATTGAACCCGAGCGTGTAGCCAATGTGTAGCCAGTACAACTTAATTTTTAGAAACTTGCTGAAATCACGAGAAGCTAAAATCAATTATAAACAAGAGTTTAAGATTGAATTTAACTTTAAATACAACAGCTAAAACCGTCATGGGGTGGCAGGGGTCGAGAGTTCGAATCTCTCCATACCGACCAATTAATACCTCTCTATCAAAAAGTTAAACTTCTCTTCAAAATATAGCCAAAACTTACCTGTGGCACTATCTTATTTATCAAAGCGCACTTAATAAAAAAGAATTTACCTATTAAACTTTGTGGTTTTTGAGTGGATTGTATTGAATTGTTATTAACTTGAAGTGGTCTTTGTGGAATCTATATGAAGCAATTTAATTTCAATTTATTGAAATTAAAATAAAAAAGCGCTCTAAGCGCTTTTTTTATTAAAGTACTAGTGCTTGCGCCCTACACCATTACGTACCAAGTCTTGCCCTGTTTGGAATACATCTTCTGTAATACCGCGCGCTAAAAGTAATTTTTGTTGGTCGTCAAACACGGCTACAAAACGACTACCATCACTATTGTTTGTTGCCATACCAACGCCCGAAACACCCTTAAGGCCAAGACCGCCGTTTTCTACATTTAATAAAAAGCTTTCTAATTCGGCTAGACTAGAAATTACATCATTTTCTTTATTCATTTTAACACTCTTTTAGTAAGGCTTTTAAATCATTATGGTGGCTATTTTATAGAGAAGAGCCAAAAACTTAAACCCTTGGCTCAGGTTAGTCACTAAATCGACTTTATAGCTAACTCTAAATTGCTTAGCGCACAACCAAACTCTTTTGCATTTACGCGATGATACTGTGTGTCACTCGTTGCTGTAAGGCTAATTATAAACTCGTCTTGTTGGGCTACCGCACTTTGCTCTTGGCTTAAACACATAGCTTGAGTAAGTGAACGCAGTTTTGAATTTGTTAAAATTGAGCCAAAACGCTGCACTGGCAGTGGAGGTATTTTTATAGCGGGTAACGCTTCATCTATTGTGCGTGCGCTTAAGGTAAACGTATTATTGGTAATTTCAATTACACTGCTTGTAGGCCAGTACGAATAGCTATAGCTCTTACTCCCAGGTTGGGCTTTACCTTGGTTAGCCAAATGCACTACACCACTTTTGCCTATTACGGTTATTAAACTACCTTCTGGCGATTTAATAACAACTAAGGCTGTATTTTCATCAATACCAAATCCATGTTGAATCTCTGTTTTAGTATTTTTCACTTCGTTTTTATTTAGCGCTGCTGCAAGCCTAAATGTACGGTTTTGTTCGCTAAATTGAGTATCTAGTACACCAAAGTTAAAACTGCCCAGCCCACCAGCATTAGTGTTATTTTCACTTTTACGAAGTGCCTCAAGGCTTGTCGTATTTGTAAGCATGCCCGTCACTTTACTTTGGATTGCAGCACCGGCTCCTTCACCTACAATTACTGGGCGAGTTTGCAATGCTTGCGTCCACGGGTATGGGTTATTGTTTTGATCAAATAATACCTTATGAGTTAATGCTGCATTACCGCTATTAAACATCACACCGGTACTATTTTTAATAAGTGATACAAGTGCATTAGGGCCATTTTTACATAAAGCGTATTCGGCCTTTGTGCGATTGGGATAAATCACTTCACGGTTATACACATTCATTAATGTATTTCTAAGCGCAGGTAATTCATCGCACGAGTTACTCGTAATCGCTTTAGCAAGTGCTGGCGTTAGTGCTAACCATTGAGTGTTTATATTTGATTGTGCCAAAAGACTTTGCGCTACATCTGCCGACTCATAAGGGTCGCGGCTCNAAGCCGTAATAGCAAGCATGGTGGGTTTTGCGTTATTAACTTTTAAACTGCCCGACACAAATTGTAAAATACTATTAGTCGCAACCTCATTATTAAAATCGGTATTTACTTGCTCTTTTAAACGCTCACCGTTTTTATTAAGTAGCGGTACTTCTAGCATATCAAATACAAAGTTGTACTCTTGCTGAGTTAGACTTTCTAATTGCTGATTATTTATATCGCGCCACTGCCAGAGTAAATCAGTTTTTGATACGCTATTTGACGATTTACTTTGTATGGCTTTAAGTGTTTTTAATACAGCCGTTTTTGCCTCAACATTATTATTAGGCCAATGCTGCGCGATGTTTTTTATTTGAGAGCTGCTAAGTGTATATAAATTATGTGACTTACCATCAATAACAGCCTCTTTTTGGCAATTATTAAGCTTGGCGCTAGTACAGGTAGTAAGCTCTGACCCCACTAAAATTAAAGTTTGGCTTTGCTCTTGAGCCACTGCATTTATTGAAAATCCTGCACCGACCAATGCCACTACCATACCCAGTAACTTCGGCTCTTGATCACGTAAAAATGCACATATCATAATGTAAACTCTAATATAAATAATAAAACTAATGTGCTGTAGTTTAACAGCTAGCCACTTGCGCCTAAATATATTTTTATAAATGTTAAATAATTCAAGTCTCTGAAAAACGTTCGGGTTGAGCACTGCATTTAAATACATTGTTTAGTTTACCCCTCTGTCTTTGTAAATATTATCTAAACAAATTTAAACGGAGCATTTATTGACCAATTTCATTGTTTAAATTACGGTGGTGAATCATTTTATGTAACTGGAGTGAAATATGGACTTCTCTAATGAAGAGGTAAATTTTTTTGCTGAGTTATTTAAGCCTAATAAAAAGTCACATGCTCACAACAGTCACGTTTTAACGTTACAAAGTTCAGTACCAGCCAATATTGCTCACTTACTTAGTAGTGCTAATTTAACCCTGCTCGCAGAAGTTGCACACTATCAGTTATGGTTTCCGTTGGACTTAAAAATTGATAGCGCCGGTATAATCAAACCTATTTTAAACGCCCTGAAGTAATAGACACACAAGGCACACTGCGCAGTTGGCGCTGGAGTGAGCTAAATATTAAAAGCCAAGGGTTTAAAATTGAATCAATATCAAACACGGGGATGTTTTTAAAACCCCTCCGAAAAGGTAACCATTTAAATAAATCGCAGCACATGGAATTTATTTTGCCTAACAAACAAAGTATTTCGATGGAAATAGAACCCGTAAGGCAAAGCACACAAGGTATAGCCGCTAAAATAACGCAAATCCATAGCGGTCAAGAGCAACTAAGAGCTTACCTATTTGAAGAGCATAAACGTCAACATGCTAAATTATACGAGAATGGCCAATTAGTTGAGCAGCTAATTTAATAGGTGTTTACCCCGCTATACTTGCATTTAGTTGGCTTTATTTAACCCCCTCTCAATGTTAATCTGTACCCTTATTAATAAATCATAAGGATATGACAATGCCAGGTGCTTTTGCGCACATCACTGCTGTTAATATTGCAACGCAAACCAAATCACTCGCTAAAATGGATATGCCTAAAAAAGCAAAGCTTATTTTAAGCCAACGCCAAGCATACCTTGAACTAGGCTGTGTAGCCCCCGATTATCCTTACTTAGCTGTAGCGCAGCCTAGCCAAAATGCGTGGGCCGACCTAATGCACTATGAGCACACAGGCGATTTACTTAAAGCCATGATTGAATACTGTAAAACACTTGAAGGTGAAGCATTTGAAAAGTGTTTTGCCTGGTTATGCGGTTATATGGCCCATGTTGCTGCAGATATAACAGTGCATCCGGTTGTTGAATTAAAAGTAGGCCCTTACGCGCAAAACCAAACGGCGCACCGTACCTGCGAAATGAATCAAGACGCGTTTATTTGGCAACGTTTAAACTTAGGTGAGTTAGGTTATGCTGACCGCGTGCAACAAAATATTGGATCTTGTACTAACAAAGACGATAATTTTGATACCGATATTGCAAAAATTTGGCGACATGCTTTATTAACGGTTCACCCAAGCTACGCAGCACAACACGCTCCTAACTTTAATTCATGGCATAACGGTTTTCAGCTTGTAGTAAATAATGTTGAAGAAAGCTATCGATTATTTGCCTGTGCACGCCATGTTGCTGCTGATTTAGGCTTGTTTTATCCTCGCCCAAACGAAGTAGACCCCACTTTTATTGAACAACTAAAAACGCCGCACGAGCCTATGCATTACAACGATATTTTTGACTTTGCCGTTAGTAACATTCAGCACTACATAACCATTATTGCCAATGCCATATTTTTAGTTACTGATTACAGTGCAATTAAAAATTGGAACCTAGATACAGGCTACGATGAACACAACACGATGACGGTATGGAGCAAATAAAATGAAACACTTACTTTGTATAAGCCTCATAGTATTACTTAGCGGTTGCTACACTCCTAAAAACAACAATCCAGAAGTGATGGCCGACTTAGCCTCACAATTAAAAGATATTGCTGCAGCCGTTGATGGCACACTAAAATTTAGTGAAACACCCTATTCAACAACTGATGAATTGTTAAAAGCTGCTGTTAATAACGATTTAAGCAAACTTGCACCCTTTGGGGAATACACGCTTATTGTAAACGTACAAGATGATAACGCAGTGCTACTTTTATGTGATGCCAATACTGCTTTAATTGAAGATGCAGGCTGTACTGCTCAATCAGATATACAGCATTGGGGAGCAGGAGTTATTCATCAGTGCAAAATAACTATAAACGCCCAACAGCTCTGTAACTAGGTAGTAAAATACCTGCTATACATTTAAAGTTGAGCCGTCATCTCTTTGGGGTTAAACACTAAGCCATGGAGGCTAACATGCTCTGCAAAATTTTCGGCTGACATTGGTTTCGCAAAGTAAAAGCCCTGAAATTCTTTACACCCCATTTGCGCCATTATTGCTACTTGCTCTTGGGTTTCTACTCCTTCGGCTACACACTTAATATCAAGCTCTTCACACATAACGTGCACCGCTTTAACTAAACTTTTTTGACGCGTAGAACTTGTTACTTGACTGATTAATGAGCGATCTAACTTAAGTTTGTTAATAGGGTAATCGGCAAGGCGTGCAATATTAGAATACCCCACTCCAAAATCATCAACCGAAATAGTAAAACCCCACGATTGCAGTGTTTGCATAAGCTTTAGCGAATGCGCTTGGTTTGCCTCAAGAGAGGTTTCAGTCAGTTCTAACTCTATTTGAGGTGGCTTTACGTTGAAGTCGGCAAGGTATTTAACCAGTTTTGACATAAAATCGGTTTGGCTAAAATCAATTAGAGATATATTTATTGCCACCGGCACACTCGGTAAACCCGCCTTAGTCCAATTGGCAATTTGAGCGCAGACTTTTTGAATAATCAGATCGGTTAACCTACTGACCATTCTGTATTCTTCAGCAATAGGAATAAATACCACTGGCGACACATTACCTAGTATAGGACTGTTCCAACGCGCTAAAGCTTCAAGCCCTATACATTTACCCGTTGCATCTACTTTAGGTTGATAGTGTACCGACAAATCGCCCTGCTGAAGCGCTTCGTCTAATAACATCGAAATTTCGTATTTTTCGATAAAAGCTTGTGATTGCTTTTCGTTATAACCACTTAGAGGCATATTACAGTTTGCAACTTTAAGTGCTTCGCACGCATTACTAAGTACTGTTGTGCTGTTTTTTCCGTGATCAGGATACTTTGCAAAACCAAATAAAAATGATTGCTGACACTTAGTGCCAAACACATTATAAGTTTTATCTAATGTATTTTTTATTTGCATTAATAGCTTATCTTCAAGCTCGTTTTGCGAGTTTGCGCCAATTATAAAAGCAAGCTTTCCTACTCCTATATGGGCACACAACAACGGCCCATCTGCCATCGCCTTTAAACGCTTATACGCGTTAATAAGTAATGCTTGAGAGTCGGCTTTAGTGAGCTTTAAATTTAAGTATTCACTATTTGCACTTTGGGTAACAACGATAAAAAAACCTTTTTGGTATTTGCTTGTTAATCTGTTGCATTGCAGCTCAAACCATTCTCTATTGGGGAGTTTTGTTTGCGAGTCTCTAAAGCGTAAACGTTTATTTTCTTGTTCCATCATCGATAAGTTTTGTTTAATGAGCTGCTCTTGCGTGCAATCGTAAAAGTCGTATACACGGTAGTTTGTACTCATTGTTATTTGCTGGTAGCAGGCTTTAAAATAGCTTTTTTTGTACTTCACAATTTTATTTTGAGCATTAGGGGCGTCAAAAACTAAAGTAGGAAATAAATGAGAAAGGTTAACGCATTCTTCTTTTAATTCTTTTTTTATACCAAACATATCAATAGCGTGTTGATTAAAATCAGTAATGACAAGGTTTTCGTCAACAATAATTTTGGCTTTATTTGATTCGGTGAACAAGCTTCGATAAAGCTCATTTTTATCTTTAAGGTGTGTATTAGCGCTTATCATTGTTTTGTTTAAACGCTTAGCAGCCACAATTGTGCGTGCCACAGCAAGGGGAATACAAATGTTAAAAAATAAGAATATAAGCCCTGTAATGTATAAGCTGGCATCGGGAAGTTGTTGAGCAATGCCAGTTAAGCCCGATACATCAACGTTATTGATAATCATATAAAACGGTACAATATTTAATACGCCATAAGCAAGGGCTGTTCTATAACCAAGGAGCATAAGTGCGATTATTGGGCAGGAATACATATACATAGAGCCCACTTTAGCAAGCTCTAGGTCTGTTAAAAATAAGTTCATTGACACGCTAGCAGCTACAATGGCTATTAAAAGTACATGAGCGCTGAAGTGATAAAAACGCTTACTTGCTATAAGCAAACCGCATACAGTCGCAAAAAAACTGCTTGTTAATACAACAATATAAATTAAGTTAAACTCAATAGCGCTTGCGTACGTGTGGCACACCACAGCAAAACATAACACCATTACTAATGATAGAATAATGCGCAGTGCACTTACTCGCCAATTAGCAACCTGATCAGGGGCTGAATAGTGATCGTTTAATAAAAAGAACCTATTGAAAAAATGCATAATAAACAACAGTTAAAGCTCATTCTTCTATTAGACATTGATAACTTGTTAAAATCAATCAAATGAATATAATTTCTATTTACATTGTTCTATAAAATAGACAGGTGTAAACCTGCTCGTTAGCCGTTAAACATTCATTTTTCGAGTGTTTTTACAGTTATCCTCTTTAAGCGCGAAACCACTGCATCCTAAAAATTCACCGTGCTTAGATTTTCGTTTACGCATTTCGCGACCACACTTTTCACAAATTGGATGCTGCGTTTTACACTCTGTATTCACACATTGTGAATACGTGCTTTTATCAACCGATGGGCTACTACAGCTTTTACACACTCGTAGTTTAGTTTCGCAAATCTGCGTATTAGTACAGCTATAATAATCACCATACTGACCCGTTTTTGGCACAATTAATCCGTCGCTGCACGTATTACACTCTCTTTGCTTTAGTTGCGACTTGTTAAACAACGTGGAGCCGATTTGAATAGGATAATCGTCATTTACTAGTTCTTTTACAAACGCTGAGCATGCATAAGGGTCTGCAATTAAATACGCTTTATTTTTTGCGCGCGTAATACCTACATAAAGCAAACGCCTTTCTTCTGAGTGAGTGAATTCATCTTGCTCTGGTAATAACGACTCCACCAGCACGTTATTTTGATTATCGCTAGGAAACCCTAATTTACCTTGTTCAAAACCAATAATAATACAGTAATCGGCTTCAAGCCCCTTAGCGCTATGCAATGTCCAAAAATAAAGAGGGTTTGTATGCTTTTTATCTTTTAAATGCTGCTGCACGCTATTTAACATGTATCGGTATCGACTAAGTATGGCAATACTCGCTGATGCATCGTTTTTTTGAATAGTGCTTATGCTCTGCTGTACTTTTATTTCTATCGATTTAGTGCCTTGGTATAAATCGTCTAACAAAATAACTTGTGGTGTGGTTACTTGCGTATGTGTGCTGATCTGCTTTTTATATTGCTCAGGGTTTTGCATTACAAAGCGCCCCGCTACATCACTAATACTATTGTTATATCTAAATGTTTTTTGCAACATAGTAAGTGAGTGGCTGCCCACTAATTCATTAAAGCGTGTAGTAAGCGCTAAATTACCACCCGAGAACCGATAAATTGCTTGCCAGTCATCACCTACCGCAGTAAAGCGTATTCCGTTACCATATTTTAATATCGCATTTAAAAAGCCCATACGCGCACTTGATATATCTTGAAACTCATCAACTAAAATGTGGCTCCACGGAATATTAAAGTCTCCGCTTACTATCGCCTTTGTCGCTTGAATAATCATGTCGTCAAAATCAATGGCATTTTGCGTGCTTAGTTCATTTATATAGGCGTCATGAATTTGCACTAACAAGTTTGCATATTGTTGATAGTTTTTAATACCACTTTGCTTGATGCGCTGCGCTATTTGCTTATTACTTAGTTGCTCCACTCGAATAGCTTGTAAGCATTTTATGTACTTATCAATGCCTTGCTGTAACTGCCCTGGGTTATTTAAAGTATGAAATATTTCGTCGTTACTCATAGGTGTTAATTCAACATTATGCTGCTTTAATTGCTTTGCGAGAGTTTGCTCTAGCTTTCCTTCTACCCAGTTGTAATGAAAGGTCTCGAGTAAAGTGGTGCCATTTTTTTTATGTAACTTACGCTTAAGTGCAATTTGCTCGTTATAGTGTTTTTTATCTATATCGGCACGAGTATTCCCTTGCCTATCAATGCCAAAGTGCTCTAAGTAAATATCGTATTGAGGTATATAAAAGTCTGGTTGGTATTGCCCACTTAGCTCTGCGCCTTGATTAAAGTGATAATTCACCTCATAACTGTGCGCCACGCAATTCAAATGTAGCCAGTTTGAAATAAGCACTTCCTGATAACTTTTTACTTTATGACCCGCAAGGCTACGGTATTCGTTATCGCGTACGTATCGCTCGTACTGTGCATTATCTTTAAAGCTAAATATATCAATCGGCTCATGGAGTAAATCTACAAATGCTTTTAAAAACTGTGGCTCGGTTTGTATTTTTTTACTTACCCACCCAGTTAACCAACTATTTAATTGAACTGGGTCGGTTGCAAATTTTGACAACTCGATTGGCTTTTTAGCACTTTGTAATAATTTAAGCCCAAGCGCATGAAACGTTAAAATAGTGGGTACTTTGGTATGCAAGTTTGCATGCGTGGCGCGTTTAATAAAGCGCTCTTTAAGCTCCTTTGCTGCTGTTTTATTATAGGCCAGCACCAAAATTTGCTCAGGCTTGGCAATATTGCATGCTATTAAATCTAAAGACTTTGCTACCATCACAGATGTTTTACCTGTGCCTGCTGCCGCTAATACTAAATTTTTATCGTTATCGCGTATTACCGCTAAGCGCTGCTCTGTTGTTAATGGATTTGACTCTACTTGATTAAAAAAGTCATTTTTAAGAGTTAGTTGTTTTTTTTCATATTTATGGCGCAACTGTGCAATTGCATCGTGAGTATTGGGTGTAGTGCTCAGTATATTTAAAAATTTAATACTACTTGGCGATAAGTGCTGTTGCCACACACTTGTACTTTTAGCGTACTGCTTGGTAAGCAAAAATACATCATTATTAAGTGTTTTTATGGAACTATCACGTAAAAACTCATCTAAAGCATAGCGCTTGAGCGAAATCTTTGCGTTATTTACCTTTTGCTCAAGCAGGGCTGAAAACCGCGTGTTAAGGGCCGTATTTAAAGCGTTCGCTTGTGATTTGTTTAAAAAGCTAATTGATGTATTACTACTGTCGCACAAATTAATTTTGCCGCTAAATAAACGGTTTTTAAATATTGAGTAATTATAAAAGTCTTTAATTAAAAATGTCCATGCGGGAGCACCTCTAAAATGCACAACAAGGCGCTCTTGTTCAATAGCTACGTGTTTAATACGGGTAAAAAAACGGCCTAGCCAACTTGGAGTAGCAATATACTGCGCCATAATACTCAATATGAAGATATGCTTTACCTTAATTGTAACATACTCTTTTGTAATACATTTAGCGCTAAATCGATGCTTACTTAGTAAACAATTTCATTGGTAAGTTAGTTTTTAAACCTGGTGGTTAATACTTTATTTACAACCATTAACAAATTTAAACATTTATAGATAGCTTGTTGTGTAACAATGCACATATACAAACTTACACTTCATATAATTGTTAGGTATATCCCCAATTAAACAATTATTTACAGCCTAATTAAGTGGTTTAAAGGAGCTAACATGCTTAAAAAATGCATTACCACAACGGCTTTAATTTTAGCATTATGCGCTTGCACGTCAGAAACAGAGTCGGATTTAGTAAAAACACAAGGTATTTGGGCAGGTTTTGAACTAGTTTCTGACGGTAACCGCACGCGTGTTAACGCAGAACTAAATGCAGGCGATGCTAATGGCTCTAACATTGTTTTAAGCGATAGCGACTCATTACAAGCTGTTGTTAATAGCACTGCTATTGTACTTACAAAAGATACCGACTTTTTAGACGTTGATTACCAAGCGTATATAAATGCCACTGACGATAACCAACAGTTTGATATAAAATTTAAACGAGACGATGGCATAAATGCTAATTCGAGCGTGGAGTTGCCTTTAAATTTTATTATTTTAACCCCGAGTAACAATCAAAATTTTGATATTAATAGTCCCCTTACAGTTCAGCTAGATGGCACTGATCCTAATAGTACTAGCCAAGTAGAACTTAGCAGTAGCTGCACTAACAATAATAATGAAACACTTTTACAATCAACGCTTTTTGCGCTTAACACTTCGCGCCTTGAAATAAATCTGCAAAGTTTAGATATGTTTAGCAGCTCGCAAGTAGATCAAGGTAAAACGTGTGATTTAACAATTAGTGTGAAACGCGATCGATTCGGTAGTATTTCGGGTGAATACGCAAACCAAAGCTATATTAAATCCCAGCAATCGCGCGCTATAAAAAATATGACTTTAACGTTTTAATTTGCACGCTAATTTACTCAGCGTTAAGCTACGCCTTTATTAAGTAACTCTACCAATTGTAATTGCCCTCCTTATTTATAGGAAAGCTAATAACAATTGATATAAAGGTTTATTATGACTAACAGCACATACCCTATTGGCACACCTGGCAAAAAATGGAATGACAACGATAAAGCCCAGTGGTTAACACGCCAAAACATTAAACGCAGTTACCAAAACGAAGTCGTAACGCTAATTAATGACCTTAAGAGCACCTTAGATATAGAGCAATACGGCGAGCTTAATTACACCGCTGGCACTTACCCATTATATATATTAAAAACGCCTAACTTTAATGCTAATAAACCAACTGTTTTAATCACCGGTGGTGTACATGGCTACGAAACCAGTGGCGTACATGGCGCACTTAGGTTTGCTAAAACATCGGCTATGCAATATTGCGAACAGTTTAATATTATTGTTGCCCCCTGCATTAGTCCTTGGGGATATGAGACTATAAACCGCTGGAACCCAGACGCTATTGATCCTAATCGCTCATTTTACGAGGGCAGCCCAGCTCAAGAATCAGCCGCTATTATGGCGTTTGTAAAATCATTAGGTACTGACTTAATCGCTCATATTGATTTACACGAAACAACAGATAGCGATAACAGTGAATTTAGACCCGCACTCGCTGCGCGTGAAGGCACTACAAATACTAACTGGAACATACCTGACGGGTTTTATTTAGTTGCAGATACCAAAAAGCCTGAGCCGGAGTTTCAAAAAGTCATTATAGAAAGCGTTGCAAAGGTAACTCATATTGCACCGAGCGATGAAAATAACCAGCTAATAGGCGTACCTCAAGAGCAATTTGGCGTGATTAACTATGCAGCACGCGATTTAGGTTTATGTATGGGCTTTACTGATGCACCCTATGTAACTACTACAGAAGTGTACCCAGATAGCCCAACAGCCACCGATGAAGAATGTATTTTGGCACAAGTAGCCGTTATAACGAGCGCGCTAAATTACATTACAACCTCTACAAAAGATTAACCACTGTTCAAGAGCGGGTACTCATTAAATTAAGTACCCGCCAAAAAAAAGAAACAACCTGATAACAAAAGACAACCCAAAAGAACTGGTTTTATTGGATTTAAAGGTATAAGGTTAGCCTTCCCTCAAATTCAAGGAGTATACATTGGGGTTTAAAAACAAATATGGACAGGTAAGCCTCTATACTGAAAATAACGTTGTTATCGCTCACTTTTCGGGATACATCACCTCAGGGCTTCTTCGTGCGTTTAAAATTGAACTATGCGAAAAAATAAAGTCACTCAAAAATCAGCCTTGGGCCTATATTAGTGATTCTTTTGATGTTTTGGCTGCAACGCCTGAGGCAGAAAAAGAAATGATAGATATTAGCCATTTAATGAAAGCAAACAACTGCCTAAGTAGCGCGTTTGTACTCACATCAGCTATCGCTATAAATCAAATGAAGCGCATTTTAGAGTGTGCAAAAAGAAACGTTAATTTTAGTGAGTGCATATTTACCGATTTAGATAGCGCTAAACAGTTTGTTTCTCACAACTTAAAAAGTAAGCAAGGCCAACTGATATAAAATAATTGACCTTGCTTTATCAATCTTAGTTTTTGTAAAACTGACTATCTTTGGTTATCGTAATGCTGCCGTTTTCTTGCGCTGTTACAATAAATTGTAACTTACTCACTTTACGCTCAATATTGTAACCATCGGCTGTTACAGTAACGGGGACTCTTTTCATCGCACCCGGTTGTACAAGCGTAGATCTCGGACTTGAGAGCGTTGCTCCTGGTAAACCCTCTATGGCAATACTGTAATGCAGTGCTTGCTGCGTTTTATTAATAATAGTAAGTGTATAAGGGTTTTCTACAAGGCCCTCGTAGTTAACTCTATAAAGCGCATTCCTATCGCGTAGTACTGAGGCTTCTATTGGTGTACGTTGCAGCATCCATGCAAACATCGAAATGATTAACAAAGCCGTTAATGCGCCGTACCCTACTAGCTTTAACCTAAATGGATTGGTTTTTTTACCTTCCATTTGTTTTTCGCTAGCGTATTTAATTAAGCCTTTTTCGTAACCAAATTTTTCCATGGTATCGTCGCAGGCATCAATACATAAGCCACAGTTTATACATTCATATTGCAACCCATTTCGAATGTCTATTCCTGCAGGGCATACCTCTACACATAAGTTACAGTCTACACAGTCACCTAAGTTAAGCTCTTTTGGATCAGCTTTGCGTTTACGTGGTCCTCGGCTTTCACCTCGCTCGCTATCATATGTAACAAGTAACGTATCTTTATCAAACATAACAGCCTGAAAACGAGAATAAGGGCAAGCAATTGTGCACATTTTCTCGCGTAAAAACCCTGCATTTCCATAAGTACAAAAAGCGAATAAAAACACCCAAAAGCTGGTTATACCTGACCACTCAAACGTAAGCATTTCCATATACAAACTTTTTGCTGGAATAAAATACGCCATAAACGAGGTGGCGGTTAAAACTGAAATAACAATCCATGCACTGTGCTTAGTTATTTTTTTACGCCAAGTGCTTAGCGTCCACTGTGATTTATCTAATTTAATTCGCTGATTTCGAGTGCCTTCTATGCGTTGCTCTACCCACGAAAACATGAGCATCCATATAGTTTGCGGGCACGTATAACCACACCAAACCCGACCAAGCCAGTTAGTTACAAAAAATAATGCAAAAGCCCCCACCATAAATAGTAGGGCTAAAATCATAAAATCTTGAGGAAGGAGTGTTAGACCAAAAATAGTAAAAGTTTGCGTTGCCACATCAAGCAGCACAGCTTGTTGTCCGTTATATTGGATCCACGGTATTGCAATAAAAGTTAGCATTAACAGCCAACCTAAATTACGGCGTATGCGCTGAAAAAATCCTTTTTGCTCGCGGATATAAATTGGCCCTTCGGTGTTATAGGGCTTAATGATCATGTCTTCTTCTTTAATATCAAACTTCATAGTACTTGCTTCATAATGACGGGTATCATGCAAGTATTTGCAACTTTCAGACCAAGCTGAAACTTTACTTAAATCATTGATATTAAACATTTTGTTTCAACGAAGTAAAATAAAATTCGCGATATTAAACGCGCTGCGCGATATATCACGAATTTTTAGAAATCCCTAACTTTCGCATTTTTGAGCGTAGTGTACTCTCAGGTAAGCCCAATTTAACTGCTGCCCCTTTATCACCCGATATTTGCCAGTGCGATAACGCGAGAACAGAGGTTATATGCTGCTTTTGGGCTTCATCAAGCGTAAGTGAAGGGTTAATAACTACTTCACCACCCGCTTGCAAAGGCTGACTTAGCTGAAGTATCGCTTGATTAGATAAAATAGCTTCGCGTTCAAGTACATTTTGCAGCTCTCTAATATTGCCTGGCCAATTGTAGGCTTGCAGCTGCGTAATTGCTTTTTTACTTAGCCCTTTTAAGTGTTTACCCAGTCGTTTATTTATCTGCGCAATTAAATTAGCGCATAAATAAGGAATATCTTCTTTTCGATCTTTAAGGGCGGGTACTTTTATAGGAAATACATTAAGCCGATAGTACAAATCAATTCTAAACGTGCCTTTTTGTACCATTTCCCACAGGTCGCGGTTAGTCGCTGCAATCACTCTAATATTTACTTTTAGCGTATTGCTGCCACCTACACGTTCAAACTCTTGTTCTTGCAGGACTCTAAGTAGTTTACTTTGCGCCTCAAGGGGAAGCTCTGCTATTTCATCTAAAAACAAGGTGCCTTTATCAGCAAGTTCAAAACGCCCTTTACGGCGTTCATTTGCACCTGTAAACGCGCCTTTTTCATGGCCAAACAATTCCGACTCTAGCAAACTTGGGGTAAATGCGGCGCAATTTACTTTTATAAAGGCTTGTTCGCTACGCTTGCTTAGTCGATACAAATTACGGGCTACTAATTCTTTACCCGTGCCATTTTCGCCAAGTATAAGCACTGTGCTGTCGGTTTCACTCACCAGTTTTATTTGATCTAACATGGTTTGAAATATATGACTTTGTCCAACTAGCCCTGAGTCTTGCCAATCTTCGTTAAGTTCTGCAATTAAGTAGTTGTTTTCATCTTTGAGCTGCTCACTTAAATGATTTACTTGCTCAAGTGCCTCTTGCAAAGCATTTTGTGTTTGTTGTTGCAGTGATATATCGCGAAATACCGCTACAGCACCAATTAACTCATCATTTTTATAAACAGGTGTTGAGGTGTATTCCACTGCAAATGAGCTACCGTCTTTACGCCAAAAAACTTCATTTTTAACTTCACGACGTTTTCCGTCAAACATGGTGCAATATATTTGGCATTCATCAGCGGGATAAGGTGTGCCATCAGCATGAGTATGGTGATGATATTGGTGTATTTTTTTACCTAATAACTCGTCTGCTCGCCAGCCTGTCATGCGCTCAGCGGCAGGATTAACAAACACCGCATTACCCGACAGGTCAAAACCGTATATGCCCTCACCTACTGCGTTTAGCAATAATTTAGGATCGTTTAAAAATTGTTTTATCATAAATGCACCTCGCGAAATATCGCGAGCATTATGGCAATTTTATACATTAAGTGCACTCATTACTTAAAATGCACTTACGTGTAAATTAAAACGCTATAAATAGTGCTTAAATAGCGTTTTTACATCTATTTTTGCACCTAGCCTTGCGGCAATTAAATAAAGTCCTGCAAGTTTTCGGTGAATAAACAGCGCATCAACGGGCGGTGTATGCCATTGCTGAGATTGCCCACTAAGAGCAAGCCCTGCATTTTTAATTTTGAGCGCGAGTTCGCTGTTTTTAAAATCAAATTTTCCTTCTGCTCTTAGTGGCTCGCACGCCATTAAGAATAAATCAATGACGTTGTTTTTATACTCATCAACTAAGTCATTTTTAAAATAACCAATATGTGAAGCCGCTTTAAGTACACCTTCTCTGTTGTTTTCACTACCCGCTTTAAATAAAGCTAAATACGCTAAACTAAGCTCTGTTGATATTTCTCGGGTTGCACCAAAATCAAATAAAACAATTTTTTGTGTATCAAGCTGATAATGAAAATTGGCAAAGTTAGGGTCGGTTTGAATTAATTTAAATTCAAACATTTCTTTAAAAAACAAATCAATAAGTTGCTCTGCAACAAAGCTTTTTTGACTATCAGGTAGCTGTGTAATGCTCTCAATGGGCTCTGCTTTTATATATTCCATAGTAAGTACTTGTTGTGTGCTGTGCTCTGGATATACGTTAGGCACTTTAAAGTGGGGATTAGTTGCTAGTGCATTTTTATAACGTATTAAGTACTGAGCCTCCCGCTTATAATCAGCCTCGGCTAATAACTGCGCTTTAGCCTCACTAATAAGTGGTTTAATATTAAGATCTTTTGGCAATAATCGAGAAATCGTTAATAAAGAAATAACGTTATCGACATCACTTACTACACTTTTTGCAATACCAGGGTATTGAATTTTAACAGCCAGTTGCTCACCATTCTCCTTGTAAGCTAAATGAACTTGCCCTATAGAAGCCGCTGCAAAAGGTCTTAATTCAATATGAGAAAAACGCGCTAGCCACTCATCCCCCCATTGCTCTTTTAACACTTCAACAAGCTGCTTATGAGGCATTGGATTCGCGTCTGAGCGCAGTAAAGCAAGTAACTGAGACAATTCAGGACTAAGTAAATCACCGGCATCCATTGAAAGCAATTGCCCGAGCTTCATTGCGGCGCCACGTAAATGAGATAGCTGTATAGCTAGTTTTTCAATGTTTTTAGGTTGTAGCAGTAAGCTTTTATTGTCCCAACCTTTACCTGTTAGCGCGCTCTTAGCGCCATCAACTAACATGTTGGTAGCAACACCTGTGGCAAGTGAGCCTAATTTTGCAAAGCGAGAAAGCCTAGAAGTGGGAACAGTACGAGGAGCCGCCATAATATTAAAACCTAATTAGCCTGAAAGTCAGGCTAATTAATACGTATATTATAAGTAGGTAGATCTACTTATAGACGAGGTACTAGCTTAATTGCACCTTCAACCACTTTCATATCAAGTGGAAGCTTACTAAGTAGCATCATTTTAGGGTCATCCATATTTAGAGTATAAACAGGGTTAACCGCTAAAAAAGCATTAATCACATCCATTGCTTGGCTATCAAGTGCACCTAAATTACCTTTGAAACCACCGGCATCAACACTCGAATCAAGTAATTTAATATTACGTAAAAACACCGCTTTTTTCTCACTGTCGTAAAATGGGCTACCTTCAATTTGTAGCTTTAAACGCACTGGGTATTTAAGTGCGAATGCATTAATTTCAGCGCTTGAATCAGCACCAAGAACAACAACGTCGCGGTTATCAGGCCCAATATTTACGCTCAAATCATTTACATCAAACTGAACTGGCAAACCCATTAAGCTTACTTTTTCACTTAACTTTGGTAATTGCTTACCCAGTACAGACTCAACCTCAGAGTTAGTAAATGAATATACTGATATGCCTTGCGTGGTATTACAGGCAGTTAAAAATAACGCTGCAATAATAACTAAAATTCTCATGAGAACCCTTTTGTTTATAAATTAGTGGTACATAAAAAAGCCGCTATTAAAGCGGCTTATTAAAATAGTAACCAGCATATATTACGCTGGTTCTAGGGCGTGTTGACCTTTGTGGATTGAAATTTGTTCAATCTAGGGTCGATTTAATCGCGGCGTGAGGTTTGTAACCTAGCGGGCTAAGTCAAAACCGAGCAACAAAGAGTTAATCGTCCCTAGAAAGAACCCAAAGGGCAGCGCATGTTTGGCATTTATGCTGCGTTATCGCCTATTTATGGGAAATAACCACACTACATAGACTCTGCCTTGCCTAAATACCAAACAGTCTGCTGCAAATTCAACCACGAAAGGTCAACACGCCCTAGTGTATTAAGCTGCAAGTGTCGCTTTAAGTCGCGTTAGTGTGTCAGGTTCAACTGAACCGCTACTGAGCGCTAATAACTGTTTTAAATAATAGTTTAAATCAGCATGTTCGCCACGATGTTTGTCATCTAACATGGCTACTTGTTCTGCCATTCTAAGTGACTTATCAGTTGAACTTACGTTCGCTAATATTTCCATGCGCGTAATAAGTTGATCTGTATTTAATGCTGTTTTAAGTGGTGCTTGATACTGACTTGGTAACGCTTCATTGTTTTCAAGTGCTGTAATTAACGCATCTAAATTAGCTTGCTCAGATTTACTTGTAAGCAATGCAAGTTTATCTTCAATAGCAGCTAGTAGCTTAGTAACCTTTGGCGCTAACGATCTAAATTGCGTGTACCCTTTCACTTTTGTTTCTAGGTCGTGCAACTGCGCTCTTTGATTAACATCACTAAGTGCTGCTTCAAGCTCAGCAAGTTCTGCAATTGCTTGTTTATCTGACTCGTTTTGCTCGAGTTTTTGCTGCTCAAACTCACTACTACGCTTAGTAAATGTTTCATCGTTATACTGACGAAACTTTTGCCATAACGCATTTTCAGCTTTTAAACCAGCAAAGCCAATGGTTTGCCATTGCTGCTGCATTTGCTTCAACTCTTGGCAAGCAGCGGCTAAATCATCGCTTTGTGATAATTGCTGCGCTTTTTCTACTAGTTCATTTTTAAGTGCTGCATTACTTTTATGAAATGCGTTTAATAAAGCCAGTACTTGTTGTTGCTCATTTTTATAACGATCGTTTAGTGTACGGTATGTTTTAGGGTCAACTTTACCCACACTGCGCCACGCTTTATTTAAACGATTGTATTGGCTTTCATATTGCTTCCAATCAAAGTCATCCTCAGCAGTAGGCTGCAAATGGAGCGCATGCATGTCGTTAATAATACTTTCACGTTGTGCTTTTGAGGCCTCGCGTTGTACTTCTTGCTCTGCGAAGTAACTACGGCAAGGCGCAAATAACAACTCGATTTGTTCATCAAACTGCACACCTTGTTGCTTTTCTTCATCTGTATCTAAACGACCTAACTCATTCCAGCGTTTACGTAGCGCTTTTACTTGCTCTGCGCGTTGTTGTGGGTCTGTACACTCTTCGCTTACTAATGCACTTACTTCTTCTAATAAAGCTTTACGCTTTGGTGCTGCAGCGTATTTTTGCCAATCTTTCGCATCTGCAAGTTGCGCTTCAAGGTCTGCTTTTATGTTCACAAGTGGCTGCTGGTATTGCTCAGTAAGTGTATCAAATAACTCTTCAAAGCCTTTAAACACGCCAAAAGCAACATTAAAACGACCTTCCTCAATTAGGCGCTTAACATCACGAGCTTTGCGCTTTGCTTGGCTTTGGTTTTTTTCAAGTGGCTTAACTAGCTCATTCATTGGTGCTAAAAATTGCTTTTTATGCCCATTTAACTGTGTTTTAAAGGTACTTTGCAGTGCGCCATCTAAAATATTCAAATGATTACGCGCTGCTTTAAAGCCATTATTAAATTCAGTTAGAGTTGCATCGTATTGTGCTAAATCTTCTGCTGGCTTAATTTCGCATAATGCTGCAAAAGCGAGTTTGTACTCTTTAATAGCCGTTGTTAGCTCGGGTAATTTAGCAACTTGAGTAAATAGTTTTTCTAACTTGCTTACAGCGAGTTTTGATTGTGCATTATTAGCAAGTTCTGTTTCGCTAATAGCTTGCTTAGCTTGCGCTACTTTTGCATCAAGCCAATCTTGTTGAATTTGCTCTGGAGTTTCAAGACCAAGCTGTAAGGCATTTTCAATTTCTTCACCCAAAGCTTCAAGTGTTGCAAGTGCTAATAATTGACGCTGTTGTTGCGCTAATTGCTGCTGCTCTTTGTCATGTACTGCTTTTAGCTGTTCAATGTGTACATCTAACTTAGTGGTAATCGAAGTGTATTTTTCATCAAGAAGCTTTACACGCTCATCACTTAACCATTTAAGCTCAAGTGCTTGCCACTGGACCATTAATTCGCCGGCTTGTGGATTTACAACACCAAAATCTGTTTTTTCGCGTAAGGCATTTAACTTAGCTAAAATAACACGTGTTGCACTTTCAACCTGAAGTGGCATTTCAATTGCTAAACGCTCATTTTCAATATGCGTTTCAAGTGCTGCTTTTGCATCACCTTTTGCATGTTTTACTAATGGCTTAATTAATTGATGGGTAATAACAAGTTCAACTAACTGAGTTTGTAGCTCTTCGCTACCTTCTTTAAATGCTTTTTCTACTAATTTTGGATTTGCTAAACGTTTTAATAATTTAACGCGTACTTGCAGTTCTTTTTCTGCAAATGCTAACTTTTCGAGTGTTTTAACAGGTGCAAAACGCTCTATGTATTCACTTTTGATTTGCGCTGTTAATGTACTTTCGCTATTTAAAACAGCATTAGATATTTGCAGCTCTGCTATATCTTTTAATGCTTGATCTTGTTTATACGCTTTCCACCATAGCGGCAAATTGTTTACCTTTTGCAGCGCTTTACGGCGAATTTCAGCTGAGCTATCTTCAAGTGCTAACGTGTTTAATATGGTTGCATCACGTTCAATGTCTAATTTTTCGATAGCATCAAGACGTACTTGTTGCTTTGGGTGTTTCCACTTAGGTGTAAAAAGGTGCTTAAAGATCATGTTCACTAAACCTAGCTATTTCGTTGTCTGATTTGAATTCTTTTTGTAGTTGAGCTTTTGTCTTTTGGATCATTTCACCATTAGCACCAATCGTAAATTGCTCGTTTGATTGAGCCACCTTTGCTTGATACAACATAACCAACTGCACTGTTTGTTGCTTTTGTTCATCTGATAAAACGGTACCGTCTGGCCACTTGCCAGTAGAAGCACCGTATTGTAAGCGTTCGAATAATTCGGGAGTAATATTTTGTACAAGATTGTCGATGTTCATGTCATTTTTTCTTTTTTAGAGTCACTAAAATAATACGATTTACAAGGTACCAAATACAGCCTATGCCTATTGCGGCAGTGTAAGCATACCACTGAAGTGTTTCTTCTTGCGGTTGTAAAAAGTACAAGCAGAAAAAACCACCTAAAAATAAGATAAGCGCCAAAAAGGAGTGATTTATAAACATCTGCTTTTTTTTAATTCGCTGTTCGCGCTGAAGTTGTAAAACTTGCTCGTCGTTTAGCTCTGCAATGTTGCTTTCGCAATGCGGACATTGCTTATGTTTATCTGAAATTGATTTTGCACATTTTGGGCAACGAATAATCGCCATACTTCTCTCCATACTACGCATAAAAAAAGCGCCTTTCGGCGCCTTTATTGTACTTGTTTTATTTCTCGTTGTCTTTTTTGAATTCAAACCAACAACTGATTTAGGGGCTATAATTTTCTAAGTTGCCCACTAAGTTTAATTACTCAGCGTCTTTTGACTGTTTCTCTAGACGCTTTTCCCAAAACGAGGCGTTTTTAATCCCTAATTTAACTGGGTCAAATATGATTTTTCCGCCTTTTTTCTTCTGATCTTCATAATCGCTCAAACATAGTAAAGCAGGCTTAGCTACAAAGAAAATAGCTAAGATACCCAATATGTTAATCCAGGCCATTAAACCAACGCCAATATCTCCAATAGTCCAGATATAACCTGAATTATTAACCATACCGTATGCAACCATAAACATAATCACGAACTTCACGAGGACAAGTGGGATATTGCCTTTAAAATAACGATTTAAGTAAGCAATATTAGTTTCTGCAATAAAGTAATAAGCGAGTATTGTGGTAAAGGCAAAGAAGAATAATGCAATACCGACAAATGCTTGTCCAAAGCTGCCAAATACACTAAATAAAGCCATTTGAGTAAAGGCTGCTGAACCGACCTCAGTCGCTGCATCAACATTTTGTACAATGAACTGCCCTGCTGGTAACTCACCCACAACATTGTATTGCTGCGTTATTAAAATCATGAGTGCTGTTGCAGTACATACAAAAATGGTATCAACATAAACAGAGAAAGCTTGCACTAAACCCTGTTGAGCAGGGTGATCAACCTCTGCTGCTGCGGCTGCATGAGGCCCACTACCTTGCCCTGCTTCATTAGAATATATACCACGCTTAACGCCCCAACCAATAGCGGCACCAAAACCGGCCTGCGCAGTAAATGCATCACTAATAATTAAATAGAATATATCGCCTACTTTATCTAAATTTAAAAATACCACGATTAATGCCAGTACTATGTAACCAAGCGCCATAAATGGCACTACTATTTGCGTAAAGTTCGCAATACGTTTTATACCGCCAAAAATAATAAACGCTAAAACAATAAGGATTATTGCCAAAGCGACTAACTTAAAGCTACCTACATCACCAAAACTAGTCGAGACCATATTGCCATCGCCAAATACTTGGGTAAACGCATTACCTACCGCATTCGCTTGTACACCAGGCAGAAAAACACCACATGCAATAATTGCCGAAACAGCAAATAAGACAGCCAACCATTTTTGTCCTAAACAACGGTCAAAATAATAGGCTGGGCCACCACGATATTGCCCGTCTTCTTCTGTTTTATAAATTTGGCCTAAAGTAGATTCTGCGTAAGCAGTACTTGCACCTAGAAAAGCAACAACCCACATCCAAAAAATAGCACCTGGCCCACCAAAACCGATAGCTGCTGCCACACCTGCGATATTACCAACGCCTACGCGTCCAGACAACGATACTGCAAGGGCTTGAAAAGATGAAATACCTTTATCAGACGTGTTAG
Source organism: Pseudoalteromonas sp. TAE79 (assembly GCF_000498015.1). Taxonomy (NCBI): domain Bacteria; kingdom Pseudomonadati; phylum Pseudomonadota; class Gammaproteobacteria; order Alteromonadales; family Pseudoalteromonadaceae; genus Pseudoalteromonas; species Pseudoalteromonas sp. TAE79. Next base: position 10,826 of record NZ_AUTL01000148.1, on the reverse strand, counting down.
GACTAAATAATAACTTACACATTTCTTTAAAATGTCTAACTTGAGCAAATCTAGTTAGTACTGAATAAAACAAGCCTGCGCCTAGGCATAAATAGATGAGTGCATTACTCCAAACAACATCATTAACAGCGCTTACAAAAGCTTCCATGGATATCCTCTATAGTTATATTTATTATTTTTTAATTACGAGACTCTGTTTTAGCTACTACGCTACATAAGCTTTACGAAATAAGATTTCACCTCTTCCGCCCCGACTCATGATTTAATTAATATTAACTTAAGTACCCCAAGGTTGTTAACACTTAATTTTCAAAATATATAATTACACACTTGGCAAAAGGCACTACATCTGTAGTATTTAAATGAAAGTAGATTGATTTGTACCGATACGGTGATGATACGCAGCGAAGAAGCGTTGAAAACGTTTTAAGAATAAAGCTGCTATATGATTATTATTTTTTTATACAAAGGGTTTTATTAAAAGCAAAAAGGGTATCAAAACTATTGATACCCTTTTAGATAAGCGTTTTATCTTAAATCATCAACAACATTAACAATAGCCGCTAATGTATCTTGACCAAATTGATAAGAACGACGGTCTGACCAGCCATAGTCTGGATCAGGTAAATCGTTGTTGTCTTTAAATGGCATTTCAATTGTGTACGTTAATGCTTTGAATTCTTCAGCAGTAGCTGATGAACCTACCGTAAGGTTAGCTTGACCTGGCTCATCTTTTGGATAGCCATGCTCATCTTGAAACTCTGGAGTAATAGTCAAAAGCGCAGCTTTAAAGCTATCTTCAAGGCCTTTAAGACGAGCATCGTAACTTGGAATACCTTCACTGCCTGCCACAAAGTTATAAGGTATAGCTTCATCACCGTGTATGTCTAAGTGCATATCTAAGCCAGCTTCGCGCATTTTATTAAGCACTAAGTAAACCTCGGGGCTATTTTCCATACTTGGTGTTTGCCATTCACGGTTTAAGTTAACGCCTTTAGCATTAGTACGAAGATGTCCGCGTGCGCTGCCATCTGGATTCATATTTGGCACAACGTAAAACACTGCTTTTGATAGAAGCGCAGCTGCATGTGGATCCTCGTCATCAAGAAGTTTGTGCAGTAGACCTTCAACATACCACTCTGCCATTGTTTCACCTGGATGTTGACGTGCTGTGATCCAGATGTTTTTCTTATCTTCACTTGGCTCACCAATTTTAAGCACACTCATATCGCGGCCATCGAGTGTTTCACCAAGCGTTATTAATTGGCAAGCACCTTGGCTTTGTGCCCAAGACAATAAATCTAAATGGCGGTCGTAACTGTATGGTGCAAAGTAAGCAAAATAAACACTGCCGCACTCTGGTTCAATTTCAAAGCTTAATGTGCCATTTTCATAGCTTGATGGTACGCGAAACCATGTTTGACGGTCATATGATGCAACAGCTTGATACCCTTCCCAACCATCTGGGTAAGCTGATTTATCAAGCTCATTAATATTTAACTTATGCAATTGGTAAGGTGTTGTTTCAAGACGAAAGTGAAACCACTGATAAAATTCAGACTGGTGATCTTTATTAATTTCTAATTGAATATTTAAAGGATCGGTGGCTTCAATAACTTTGATATTACCACTGTCGAAATTGCTGCTGATTTTCATGGAAAAACCTTTAGGTTGAATAAGTTTATCTGTTTATTAATTCACAGAACTGACATTATTTTGTAAATAGTAAAACGAATGTGCATTTTCTTAATTAAAGCCTATCACAAGGCATACACTTTAAAAATAATACACGACCAAAAAAGCCAGCAACATGCTGGCTTTTAAGTCACTGCAAATAAATTAGCGAGGTAAGCTTGGGAATGACACTTCGGCCATATCGCGCATACAACGAACTACTTGGCAGCTGTAACCAAACTCATTGTCGTACCATACATACAAAACGATACGGTTATCTTCAACAATCGTTGCTTGTGAATCAACAACACCTGCGTAACGGCTACCTACTAAATCGGTAGATACAATTTCCGTTGATGCGGTGTAATCAATTTGGTCACGTAAGTCTGAATGAAGTGCAGTATCGCGTAAAAATGCGTTTAGCTCTTCAACTGATGTGCTTGTTGCTAAGTTAAGATTTAAAATAGCTAGCGACACATTAGGTGTAGGTACGCGGATTGCGTTACCTGTTAATTTGCCTTCAAGCTCTGGTAATGCTTTTGAAACCGCTTTTGCAGCCCCTGTTTCAGTAATTACCATGTTAAGTGCTGCGGCACGGCCACGGCGCTCTGCTTTGTGGTAGTTATCAATAAGGTTTTGATCGTTCGTGTACGAGTGTACAGTTTCAACATGACCATTATTAATACCAAACTTATCGTTTAGTGCTTTAAGCGTTGGTGTAATTGCATTAGTTGTACAGCTTGCTGCACAAACGATTTTATCTTCAGGTAAAATATCTTTGTTATTAACACCATATACGATGTTTTTGATATTACCTTTTGCAGGAGCTGTTAATAATACTTTTGCAGCGCCCTTACACTCTAGATGCTGGCCAAGGCCCGCTTCGTCTTTCCAAATACCGGTGTTATCAACAATTAATGCATTGTCGATACCGTATTGAGTGTAATCAATTTCGCTAGGAGAGTTAGCGTAAATAACTTGAATGTAGCTACCGTTAGCTTTAATTGCATTACGCTCTTTATCAATAGTGATTGAACCATTGAAAGGACCGTGAATTGAATCACGACGCAGTAAGCTTGCGCGCTTTTCAAGATCCCCATCTTTACCGCCACGCACAACAATAGCCCGCAAACGTAAATCTGCATATGGACCTGATTTTTCAATTAATAAACGCGCTAGTAAACGACCAATACGACCAAAACCATACAATACAACATCGCGTGGTTCTTTCGCTGGTAAGTCAGCTATTTCTGCAAGTTCATCTTTTACAAACTCTTCTACTGAACGACCTTTTGCGGCTTCAGTGAACAAATAACTATATGCAAGCTTACCAATATCAATACGTGCTGAGTTTAATTCCATTTTGCTGATAGCTTCTAAAAATGGGAAGCTTTCGCGCAAACGTAATTTAGTGCCTTCAAACTGAGCAACGGTTTTGTGAGATTTGATAATATCGATAGTACTGGCATTTACGAGAGGACGGCCATATACAGCGATTTCGATACCACGATTACGGTAAAGCTTACCAATAATTGGTTGCATGCTTTCTGCGTAATCTTGGCGCTCTTGCCAACTATTTGTGTATTCTAACTCGTGAGATGAGGTCATTTTATTTACCTAAGTTTATCATTTTGAACGGATAGCCTTTAAAAATGCACTATATTTTGAGAGTAATGCACTTCAGGCAGGGCTATTCTAATTTAATCTGAAGTTATTCTCTACTGTTAGGCGTTAAATGATTGCGTTAGAATAGCAAGGTAGATATTCATTTGGGGTTAAGGGATGCTTAAAAAAGCAAGTGTACTATTGGGTTTGCTAACGTTGACAGGGTGTGAAGAACCGTTGACACTCGCACAAGTGTGCAAAGAAACACCTGGCTTTTGTAGCGACTTAAACAAAGACAGCCACTGCAAGGATGAGCGTTCTGATGTGATTATCAAACGTTACATAGAATACAAAGACCCTACTGATGAAAATAAATACCAATTACTCAAGGACTTTGAATCCTATAACCAATGTATAACTGTGGCCGCTAAAATTGAACATATTAAGTTAAAAGCTAAAAAAACGTCACGTATTGACGGTCAATTAACGAGCATTAAAGAAATGACTCGCTTATATCAAGATACCCAAAATACAAACCATCCAGGTTTGCTCTACTACCAATGGTCACGAAATAATAACCAAAGTGCACTGACTAAATTATTAGCGATAGAAAATGACAAAAGTGTAACGCAAAGTGCCGAAATGCAATTTTTTCTAGCATCATACTATATTAAATTTGATGATGAAAAAACCATCGATTTGCTTTATAAGACTTTAGAACTCAATAAAAAAGACAACGTACCGAATCCTGAAGTGTATACATCACTTATTAGTCTTTTTTATAAACATGATAAATTTAAGCATGCATATATATTTTCTAAAGTAGCGCAAATGTCGGGGATTGAAAATATTGACGTGTTTGAAATTGAGCAGCAATTAATAACGAATGGTAAAAGCTTAGACAGCCTAGATGTACTTGCAGAGCAAACATTTCAGCAAATAATGGCAGGTGATTTTGTATCTCCTCGAGAGTTTTAAAAAAGTTTTCTAACGGTACAACTAAATAACTCCGCTAGAGCGGAGTTATTTTAGACAATAAAAAAGGCAGCTTACGCTGCCTTTTTTTATTTTGCTTTGCTTGTGCCCACCTCTACGCGGGTTTTAAGCTTTTGACCTGGTCGAAAAGTCACCACGCGACGTGCCGAAATAGGAATATCTTCGCCTGTTTTCGGATTGCGGCCTGGTCTTTCTTTTTTGTCTCGAAGATCAAAGTTACCAAATCCAGAGAGCTTAACCTGCTCGCCTTTTTCTAGCGCTGAGCGGATTTCTTCAAAAAACGCTTCAACTAAATCTTTGGCATCTTTTTTATTGATCCCGAGCTTTTCAAATAGGTGTTCAGCTATGTCGGCTTTAGTAAGCGCCATATCTAGTCCCTCAACGATGCATTAAACTGTTCGGCCAATTCGGCCACCACGTTATCAACTACTAGATTGATATCTTTCTCTTCGAGTGTTCTATCAACCGCTTGCAGTGTTAGAGCAATCGCCAAACTCTTATAATTTGGCTCAATACCTTTGCCCTTATACACATCGAATAAGTTTAGGTCAACCAATTGATTTCCGCCAACTTTTTCGATCACGCTTAAAATGTCGCCAGATTTAACGCTGTCTGCCACTAAAATCGCGATGTCGCGGCGATTTGAAGGGAATTTAGACACCCCTTCGGCTTGCGGTAAATTTCTTTTTTCTATTGCTGACATTTCAATTTCAAAAACAAAAGTTGCGTTGTTGATATCTAACGACTTTTGAGCTTGAGGATGTAAAGCACCAAAAAAACCAACCTTTTTACCATCAACATATATTACTGCTGATTGACCAGGGTGAAGTCCATCTGACTGCTCGGCTTTAATTTCAAAGCGAGTAATGTCATTGGTAATTGCAAGTAAGGCTTCAACATCACCTTTTAAATCGTAAAAATCAACATTGCGTTTTTCTTCAACCCAATGTTCACCATTTACAAGACCCGTAATAACACCGCCAATAACCGGTACTTGGTAAACACCATTTTCTGCACTTTCGTCGCTTATAAATTTAAGACCATGTTCGAATAAACGAATACGAGGCTGTTGGCGATTTTGGTTATACGCTACAGACGCTAATAAACCCGGCATTAAACTTACACGCATTGCTGACATTTCAATTGAAATAGGATGCGGTAATACCATTGCTTTACACTCTGGGTGTAAAATAGCTTGTGCTTTAGGGTCTACAAAGCTGTACGTAATTGCTTCTTGGTAACCACGAGTCACTAACGTATTGCGGAACTTGCTAAGCGCAATAGTTGCTTCGTTATGTGTCGTCATTTTAAGTTTTGCAGTTGGTGCAACATTTGGAATGCTGTTGTAACCGTAAACACGTGCTACTTCTTCAATTAAATCTTCTTCGATGCGAATATCAAAACGGTAGCTTGGTACGTCCGCACTCCAGCTTTCATTTTCTACTTTAACATCAAGACCTAAACGCGTAAGAATATCTGTTACTTTAGCATCTTCAATATGATGACCAATAACACGGTTTAAACGTGCACGACGAAGACGTACTTCAGTCACTTTTGGTAGTTTATCAGCCGCAACAGCTTCAACTACTGGACCTGCTTGACCACCCACAATTTCAAGAAGAAGTGCTGTTGCACGTTCCATTGCATCGTGTTGTAGAGCAAAATCAACACCGCGTTCATAACGGTGTGAAGCATCAGTGTGTAAACCGTAGCTACGTGCTTGTCCTGCAATTGCTACAGGATTAAAAAATGCGCTTTCAAGTAATATATCAGATGTTTTATCTGTAACACCTGATTGCTCCCCACCAAAAATACCCGCAATTGCAAGTGCTTTATTATGATCGGCTATCACAAGTGTTGTGTCGTTTAATTTAGCGGTGTTACCATCTAATAAAACAAGTTCTTCGCCTGCGTTTGCACTACGAACTTTAATACCACCTTCAATCGCATTTAAATCAAACGCGTGCATTGGGTGACCAAGTTCAAGTAATACATAGTTAGTAACATCAACTACAGGATCGATAGAACGTACGCCACTACGACGTAATTTTTCAACCATCCAAAGTGGTGTTTCAGCATCAAGGTTAATGTCCTTTATCACACGGCCAAGGTAACGAGGACATGCATCTTCGTTAACTAGCTCAATTGATACTTTGTCATCAATTGTTGGCGTAACCGCTGGGATATCTAATACATTTACGTCAATGCTATTTAAAACACCTACTTCGCGTGCTAGACCTTTTATACCTAAGCAGTCACCACGGTTTGGTGTTAAATCAACATCAATAATATTATCATCAAGACCTAGGTAGTCACGTAAATCAGTGCCTACTGGTGCATCGCTTGGCAATTCCATAATGCCGTCGCCTTCTTCGCTAATACCTAGCTCAACAAAAGCACATAGCATTCCGTTTGAAGGTTGGCCGCGTAGTTTGGCTTTTTTAATTTTAAAGTCACCAGGAAGTACAGCGCCCACAGTTGCAACAGCAACTTTAATACCTAAACGACAATTTGGTGCACCACACACGATATCAAGTAGCTCATCGCCACCTACGTTAATTTTGGTAACACGAAGTTTATCTGCATCAGGGTGTTGACCACATTCAACAACTTCACCAACAACTACGCCATTAAATTTGGCAGCAGCAGGCTCAACACCATCAACTTCTAAACCAGCCATTGAAAGCTGTTCCGAAAGAGCTTGCGTATCAATAGCAGGATTAACCCACTCTCTTAACCACTTTTCACTAAATTTCATTTTATTGTTTCACTCTTAACGGAACTGGTTCAGGAATTTTAAGTCATTTTCGAAAAATGCACGCAAATCGTTTACGCCATAGCGCAACATAGTTAAACGCTCTACACCCATGCCAAAGGCAAAGCCGGTGTATTTTTCTGGGTCAATGCCCACAGACTTAAGTACATTAGGATGTACCATGCCGCAGCCTAGTACTTCTAACCACTTACCGTCTTTACCCATAACATCTACTTCAGCTGAAGGTTCTGTAAACGGGAAGAATGAAGGACGGAAACGAATTTCCATATCTTCTTCAAAGAAGTTACGTAAAAAATCATGCAAAATACCTTTTAACTCAGTAAAGCTAACATCGGTATCAACCATTAAACCTTCAACCTGGTGGAACATTGGTGTATGTGTTTGGTCGTAATCGTTACGGTATACACGTCCAGGTGAAATAATGCGCAGTGGTGGCTGCTCAGTTTCCATAGTACGAATTTGCACGCCACTAGTTTGTGTGCGTAGTACTAATTTAGGATTGAAATAAAAGGTATCGTGATCAGCACGTGCTGGATGGTGCTCAGGGATATTTAGCGCATCAAAGTTATGAAAATCGTCTTCGATTTCTGGACCAGATTTAACTTCAAAACCTAACTCACCAAAAAAGCTTTCTATACGCTCAATAGTGCGCGTAACAGGGTGTAAACCGCCGGTAGGCATAACACGCCCTGGCAGAGTTACATCTATAGTTTCAGCAGCTAGCTTTTCTTCAAGTGCTTTACTTGCAAGCAATTCACGCTTTTCGTTAATAGCAGCTTGCACATCCTGTTTAGCTTGGTTTATAACTTGGCCTGCTTCTTTACGTTCTTCAGGTGCTATTTTACCTAACGTTTTAAGTAAGCTAGTGATTTCGCCTTTTTTACCAAGGTAATTAACCCTGATATCTTCTAACTGCGCTATTTCACTGGCACTGGCTACCGCCTCAAGTGCTTGCGCTAATATGTTTTCTAAGTTCATTCGATACCTGATCTTTCACAGAAGGTGATTGCTTAAGAGCGTGTTGGCCTTTCAAGATTGCTTTTCAACTGTGTGGTTGGCTATTAAATAAGGTTAAGCATTGGGCTGTAGTTTCCTACATAAGTCATGCAATAACCCTAAATAAAGACCAAACACGTGTTGTTCGAAGTGTTTATCTTGAAGGCTATTTTCTTTGTTGTTCGGGTTTTGCATATAAATACTATGCTAAAGTCCTCACGACGCGATTAAAGCACTCTTAAGTTAAACAAATTCCAATCAGGAAAGGTAAACACGCTCTGATAATAGCTTATGATAACTGAAAGAAGGGTCTAGATTCTAGACCTACTACAGCTTTAACGTTGATTTTATAAAAGGAATAGTTAATTTTCGCTGTGCTGCCATAGATGCATGATCTAATTTGTCGAGTACATCTAATAAAGCACGCATATCACGGCTTAAACGGGTTAGTAAAAAGCGTGCACACTCATCACTTAATTCAAGACCGCGCATATGAGCGCGCTTAACAAGTGCTTGTGCTTTATCGTCATCACTCATAGAACGAATTTGAAAGGTTGTCCCCCACGTTAAACGAGACTCTAAGTCAGGCAGCGAGATATTGAGCATGCTAGGAAGTAAATCGGCAGTTACTACTAACATTTTTCCGGGTTCGTTAAACCTGTTAAAAAAGTTAAATAGTGCTTTTTCCCATGCATCATTCCCTGCAACTAAATGCACGTCATCAATACATAGAACATCAAGCGCTTCTAAACCGTCTAATACCATAGGTCCAAAGTCAACCACTTCGCGCATAGACAGCAGCATATTAGATAAGCCACGCTCTTGTGCTTTAATGCAGGTTGCATACAAAAGGTGAGACTTACCCGAATCACCTAACCCACATAAATAAGTATACTGAAACTTTTTAGCTAACTTCGAAAAGCTATCTTTTAAATGGTTAACCTCTAACGAATCTTCCCCACCAAAGTACGATGCAAATGTTTCGTCATCCGGCAAGGTAACCGGTAATGCCATTTGCATCGGCTCAGAAGTTAGCATTATGGCGTTATCCATTGATACTCTAAGCTGTTTTTATCAACAACATGATAAAAAGCGCGTGGGTCCTCATAATCTTTAAATGAGGAGTCCAGCCCTAGCCCTTTTTTAAGATCACTTAGATTACCAGTGTGATTTAGTTTAAATTCTACAAACTCTGGTGTTTTACGAACAATTTTAACTTGCGTAACAACGCTTAAGTTCAATAATCTTTGTTTTGCTAATTCAACATCAACAAAACTTTGCGTGCCTTTTAATGTTAGCGTGGCTGCGGCTTGTTCATAATAAGCATTTGGATCAATAGCGTACTCGCTAGCAAGGCCTCGAGCTAAGGTATCAATCATTTGGCTCACTATTTGCTGCTTATCGCCCGTTAATCTATTTGAATCAAATTGATCATCATTAGTAAAACGCCAATCTAAAATCCAATTTTCGCTATCTGCTTCTTTATACATTCTTGCTGTAATACTTCGCTCAGCACTGTAGCGCCTAGAGGCCTCTTCTACTGGTTCCGAAAAGTTACCCCATACCTCAGGAATACCTACTAAACGTCTATCTTGTAAGTCAAGTAATGGCACAACGACAGGTAGACCACGGCGTCCTGCTTTGTCATAAATTAACTGCTCTAATTGCGGGTAACTTTCTTGTGTTACTAATTCTCTGCGCCAATTGTCCTCAATACCTAACCATATTGCGACTAACGGGCGTTGCACTCCCCATAAAGGTAAGTTTAACTCTTTGATTAACGCATTGATCTTTCGAGCTTCAAATTTAACAACGAGTTTCAATTGTCCATTTGCTCTCTCGTCATATTCAAACTTAAGCATATAATCAGAAATATCTTTAGTGCGTTGCTGTGCTAATTTATTTTGATCCGCAGTTTCATCACCGCTTACTTTAACTAAAACATTGAGCAAAGCTTTACGACTCGCAGCTAATCGAGTGTCTCGTGTTTTGTCATCCACTTTTAAAATATCTTGATATAGATCAGTTACTTCAACTGCCGACGCAGAAAAACAAAATAAAATGGATATGGCGCTAATTAATAATCTATACACAGGCTGTTAGTTCTTGGTTTTAAACTGATTTGATCCTAAATCAAAGACAGTAACAAAGCAAAATTAAATTTGTTATCTAAGGAAATGAAAGTAATTAGCTTTTATAGAAAGTAAAAAAGATTAAATATGAATAAGATAGTTGAGTGAGTTGTACGCTATTCACCTAAATTAACTTTACTACACTTTTAAAACGCGAACCTTTCGGGTTTAGTTAGATCATTAAGGTCTTTAATGTAAGTACTTGATGATGTTACGGTTTAGATTTTTCGTTATTCGCTCGCATTTAACCTTTCTTCTACTGTAAAAAAAGCCCGACTCTTTCGATTAGGGCTTTCTACAATGTGAAGTCGGTGCGCTACGCAGTAGAATGTCGTAGTGCCTACAGCGGTAAAAAGTCACCTAGCAAATGCTACATACTTATCGGCGTGCAGAGATATTGAGTGATTTTGGTGTGATTAAACATAATTTTAGCGTCAGGAGTCGCTGCGCTCGCCCGACCTACATGATGAATGTTGATATGAGTGTGTGTTAATTGCGCGTATTTTACTTTTTTGCAGACGTAAAAAAGCCCGAATCGTTAGATTCGGGCTCTCTACAATTTGAAGCCTGGTAATGTCCTACTTTCACATAGCAAATGCTACACTATCATCGGCGCTGTTTCGTTTCACTACTGAGTTCGGCATGGA
>NZ_AUTL01000147.1:0-16116 GCF_000498015.1 Pseudoalteromonas sp. TAE79 | reverse complement strand
ATTATAAAAGGGAAAGAAAAGCTAGGCGCAGCGCCTATGAAACACCTTTTTAAACATACAGCAACGCAGTGGGAGCAGTCGCAAACTTTTGATGACGTGTGTGGTTTAAAGCTGCTAAGCGTTGACGGTACACAATTTAAAACCCAAGATACGCCGAGTAACCGTCATTTTGGCTATGCTCAATCGACAACGAACTTCCCCTCAGTACTTGCTGTAACCTTGATGTCGACAAGAACGCATTTAATATCCGATGCAGCGTTTGGCCCCATTACTCAAAGTGAAATTCATTATGCTCAACAGCTTGTTGGCTCAGCACCTGAACATTCACTAACTCTATTTGATAAAGGTTTCTTTTCGGCTGAACTATTCACGAGCTGGCAAGGTGTTAGCGAAAATCATCATTGGCTTACGCCCATCAAAAGTAAAATGCGCTATGAAATAACGGAATCATTTAGCGATTACGACCACTTAATAACAATGCCTATTTCGCCACAAGCTAAAAAATCAGCCCCTTACCTAGGTGATACATGGCAAGCAAGGCTTATTCAAATTCCGACACCTAAAGGTGAAATAAAAGGGTTCATCACCTCATGCGCCTGTCCAGAAAAGTACCCGCTGAAAGCGCTACTCGATGTTTATTGGCAACGATGGGAAATAGAGCGAGGATATGGTGAGCTCAAGCAATATCAATTATCTAATAAGCCAGCGCTACGGAGCTTGAAACAGGAAGGTATTTATCAAGAGCTCTGGGGTATTCTGACGTCATACAATATCGTGAGACTTGAAATGGCAGAGATGGCTAAAGCCCATAAAGTGGAGCCATTACGCATCAGTTTCATAAACGCATTATACCTGATACAAGACGAGTTTTTATGGTGCTCAGGTCGAAGCCCCGGGACAATCCCTAAAAAGCTAAAAGAACTACGTGAAAACGGTAAACGGCTAATATTACCGGAGAAAAGAAAGCGAAAAGCTTATCCGCGAACGGTGCTCGCAAAGACACAAAAATATCCAGTTAGGTATAAACGAAAAAACACCACTCGTTCTTAAACGAGTGGTGTTAACTAATTAGTACGCATTTATAAAACTGCTTGTTTAAAAGCTATTTTTAAAGTCACATCCAATCAGCGTTTCTTATAACGCCAACGGCTAAGCCTTCAATATTAAAAGACTCATTCTCAAGATCTACTTCAATAGATTCAAAATCGTCGTTTTCAGCATGAAGTAATACTTTACGACCCGCTTTCTCAAGACGTTTTACAGTTACGTCTTCGTCTAGGCGGGCAACAACAACTTGCCCGTTTTCAGCGGTTTGAGTACGATGTACAGCAAGTAAATCACCATCCATAATACCAATATCTTTCATGCTCATACCGTTAACGCGTAGTAAAAAATCTGCAGCCGGTTTAAACATTAATGGATCGATTTTGCAGTGACTTTCAACGTGCTCTTGCGCCAAAATAGGTGAACCAGCAGCAACACGCCCTATAAGCGGTAAACCTAATTGTTCTGGCTCTTCTTCTTCAATTAACTGAATACCACGGCTTGCACCTGGTTTCATTTTAATTGCGCCTTTTTTAGCAAGTGCTTTTAAATGTTCTTCAGCAGCATTGGCACTTTTAAAACCTAATGTTTGCGCTATTTCTGCACGTGTAGGAGGCATACCAGTGTCTTTAATAAAAACTTTAATTAGTTCGAGTATTTGAGCTTGGCGGTTCGTTAATGGTCGCATACAACTGGTTTTCCATACAGTACATTTAACTGTGAGTATATACAGTTAAATAAAAATCGCAAATTTAAATTAAGCCTTAAAATAGCCAAAGTAATTTCACTTGTGTACATTTTAGGGGTATAACTAAAGCTAGGTTTATAAATGATTAAAAAAGCAAAGGAGTCATTATGAGTATTTGGTACCAGCCCATCACTTTAGAGCTGTGCAAGCAGTTAGAACAAGGCATTGATGGCCAAGGAACATTAATGAAAACCATGGGAATAGAAGTCACTGAAATTGGTGATGATTACTTAGTAGCCACTATGCCGGCAATTCCTGAGCATCATAACCCAATGGGAATGGTTCACGGCGGTGCTAACGTTGTACTTGCCGAAACAGTTGCCAGCTATGCAGCTAACTTTGTTGTCGATTTTACAAAATTTTACTGCGTGGGCCAGGAAATTAGCGCAAGTCATTTAAAAGCATCTCGCAACGGCACTTTAACAGCAACGGCAAGAGCGTTTCATATTGGCAAACGTAGTTCAGTGTGGGAAATAAAAATTACAAATAGCCGCAATGAGCTGTGCTGCGTATCAAAAATGACCGCAGCAGTTGTAGAGCGAAGGTAGTTACTTTTCGATTGGGTAAATTGTAATTTCCATACCCGCACCAATCGCAGATATACGTAGTAATGTATCTGCATCTAAGGCTTGATTAAAGCACTTAGGGGAAGTGCCTGATTCAAAACCAATATCAAACGTTCTACGTGAACAGCTTAACCATTGCTTTAGCGCGTTACGCGAACACGATTCAATAAGCTCACATATATGGTTTATTGCTTTGTCAGGCGTGTTTACTACACCTGTTGCTTCAATACGCGCTAATTGACGGTATTCGTCTTTGTCATAATGTAAAATCGTCGCGACTTTTTTCAAGTCTGCCACTAGCAAACTAATATCTTGCTTTGATTCAAGCTCAAGATCTACATTTAAAAATTGAATTTCCGACATCGTTTCGTATTTATCCTCTAATAATTTCATTGCAAACTTTAACGCAGTTTTACCGTTATACCAAATCAACTATGCTCTATTAACCACTTTATATAGATATTTCGCAGCTTTTAAGTATTTTTTAGCGTTTAAAGCTAGCTGGATATCAAACACTCAGCTCAATTAAACAAATAAGTCATGTTAGCAATTTAAGTGTAATCTTTTTTATTTTTAAATGATTACAGTAAGCTATAGTTTAAACTGCGACAAAATGTCGCAGTAACTAATCCCATTAATGTAATAAACTAGCCTCTAAAAATAATAAGACTAAAACATGAATAAAAAAATATTTAAGTATGCTCGCAAGTTACATAAATGGCTCGGTTATTTGCTCACATTACAAATTTTAGCTTGGCTATTAGGTGGTTTAGTAATGAGCGCTATCCCTCTTGATAAAGTTCATGGGGAGCATCTTGCAACACGTACTCTTAATAACCCATTTACGCAGGCTGATTATGTTGCCTCCCTTGACGATATTGCATCTCAGGTGGTTAATCCAACACAAATAATTTTTGAGAACTTTTTAACCACACCTATAATTACAGTAATAAATAAAGATGAACAGCAAAGCTTTAACGGTATAACAGGCCGGCCTTTTGAGCCGCCAACTAAAATACAAATTACCGCAAATGCTAAAGCACACTTACTTATTGATGCTCAAGTAACAAGCGCTGTACTGCTAAAGCAAGGTATGCGAGAAGTTGGATATAAAACCAATGTTTGGCAGGTACAATTTGACGACACATTTAACACAACACTGTATTTGTCAGAAAATAACGGCAAAGTTATCACCGTTCGCAGCACACTATGGCGAATTTTCGACTTTTTTTGGATGTTACATATTATGGATTACGATGAGCGAGAGGATTTTAATAATCCGCTGCTTATTAGTTTTGCAGCAACCAGCGTACTTTTTTGTTTAAGTGGAATATTACTACTTATGCAAAACATACGACTAAAACGATTTATCCGAATTAAAAGTAAGAATAAATCAAAGTAGTCATATTGATTTTTAAGAACTAGCGCACTCTCACCAAAGAGTAAATAAGCCCTAGGAAGTACCCAAGGGCAGATTTTATTCCAAGTGTTTAAATCGACTCAAATGTCGCTTTAACATTTCATTTTCGAAAATCAACTCATCACGCTCATCCAGCAATTGTAGAACTAAAGCTATTGCCGACCAATCTAACGAAAAGTCATGTTGAATACGGGCCGCTTTTTTAACTAAGGTCACTGCAGATACCGTAAATTGCCACTGCGTAACATGCTTCCCCTCAATTGGAACCGCAATATTGTGCTCAACTAGCTCATATAAAATTGCTTCGCTAATATCACTACTCAAACATAGCTCTTTGCTAGTAAGTAAATCATCTTTTTGTGTCACGATAATTTGCATTATGGCTTGCTCCAGTTATTACGGGGATCAAAGTGAGCTTTTTCGGCTAATTCTTCCCAAAGTTTTTTACTGGTATCATCAACAGATGTTGGATTAACAATTTTAAGCACAGCAAATAAATCACCTTTGGCTTTTTTACTCATTAATCCCTTACCTTTAATACGCAAGCGTTGACCAGACTGACTATTAGATGGAATAGTTAATTGGATTTTGCCTGCCAACGTAGGTAAATTTATTTTTGTACCAAGAGCCGCTTCCCATGGTGCAAGAGGGACGACTATATTTAGGTTATGACCTTCAACATCAAATAATGGGTGGGGCACTAAACTAATTTGTAAGTACAAATCGCCATTTTGCCCGTTCGCTGACCCTAATCCGCCTTGCCCTTTTAGTCGAATTCGTTCGCCATTTACTGAACCTGCGGGAATTTTCACTTTAAGTGATTTTTTAATTTCAGAGACACGACCACTACTATCTCGCTGCGGTAATATAAACTCAACAGGCTTAACGGTATCAACTAAAGTCTCTTCAAGAAAAATCGGGAACTCTATTTCCACATCTTGTCCTTTTTGCGCGCGAGCGGCGTTACTTCTGCCCTGCCCGGAACGATTGAATCCACCGGCGCCGCCAAACATTGAATTAACAAAATCAGAAAACTCTTGATCGGTTTGAGGATCGCTTTGCTGATAATTACTTTGCGATGAAGCATTGTTACCACCATAATTACCTTGCTGTTGACGAGCACGATTTTGTTGGTGACGACGTAACTCGTCGTATTTTACACGTTCTTCTTTGTTATGAATGACTTCGTAAGCTTCTGCTATTTCTTTAAACTTATCTTCTGCTTGAGGCTCTTTGCTTACATCTGGGTGATATTTTCTGGCTAACTTTTTATAAGCTACTTTAACTGCTTTATCGTCTGCGTCAGGCGATATTCCAAGCACTGCATAATAATCAACAAATTTCATTTGCAATCCAAATCCCCATATTGAGTAAGCTTTAAGCATACTCCTTAACGTATAATCTTGTGTGATTAAAATACGATAAATAGTAAGAAATAAATGAATAGTGAAAATAACTTTGAATAAAAAATTAATCGGACACTTTTTAGTAATATAAGTGCAGGCCTTAAGTTAACTTTATCTTTTATCTTCAAGGCTTTAAACTGCCTGTTCCTGTAGTTCACATTTGTGATGGATATGACTCGATTTATTCTGGCCTTACTGGCTTGTTGTGTGTGTTTTTCGGTATCTGCCGAACAATTTACCCGTTTTTCAACGGCTAAAAGACATTTAATTAAAACCCTCCCTGACAACGCCAAAAGTATTTACTGCGGTTGTGATATTAAAAAAGAAGGCAAAAAACTCATTCCTGATCCTTCTAACTGTGGTTACATTCCTCGAAATACACTTACCCGCTCAGGCAAAGTAAATGTGCGAGCACTACGCATTGAGTGGGAACATATTGTTCCGGCGTGGGAATTTGGTCATCAGCTACAATGTTGGCAAGATGGCGGACGTAAAAACTGCCGTAAAGTAAGTGCTAAATTTAGAAAAATGGAAGCTGATATAAATAACTTAGCGCCAGCTATTGGCGAAATTAATGCCGATCGCTCTAATTATCGTTTTGGCATGCTTAGCGAAAACGCCACACAGTATGGTCGCTGCGAAGTAAAAGTAAACTTTAAGCAACGTGTAGTTGAACCGCCTGTCTATGCACGTAAACGTATAGCCGACACTTACGCTTACATGCAAAAAACATACGGTTTAAAAGTCTCTGATAAACAGCAAAAGTTATTTAATGCATGGCAAAAGCAAGCATTCGCAGATACAAGTAGTGCGAGCAAGCTCTAAGCTTTAACACTCATTTACATAAATCAAAGCTATAAATGTTGAATAAATGAGCGAGTGTTGTAATATTTTAAACAACTTATTTACAGAAAGTCCTTAACTATGTTTAAAAATAATAAAACCTCGCTAGCCANCATCGACTCTGCTCCTGTAATTACTACGCCTATCGTCACAACACCTGTTAGTAGCAGTCCAACATGGACTGCGGGTGTATTTGAACCCTCTAACGATTTAAAAAACTTTTGCTAAACCCCGCGTACGGGTAACGATCCCTTTAATAACAACGAGCCTTACCCAGATCAAGCAGGTTCTGCCCTTTACGAAAAACTCTGGCTTCGCTCTTGGAGCGACGAAACCTACCTTTGGTATGATGAGATTGCCGATAACGATCCTGAAAGCTTTGGCACAGTAGCCGATTACTTCGCTCAATTAAAAACAGAGCAGCTTACCGACTCAGGGGCAAAAAAAGATAACTTTCATTTTTCAGAACCTACTGAAGATTACTTTCAAGAAGCGCAATCGGGCGTTACTTCTGGTTACGGTATAAATTGGGCGTTTATTGGCGATACAGCCGACCGTATTTTACGCGTCGCTTATCTTGAAGATGACTCGCCCGCAAGCCAAATAGGCTTTCAACGTGGTGATACTGTACTTTCAGTTGACGGTGTTAGCATTAATACTAATACAGAGTCGGGTGTAGATACGCTTAACGAAGGTTTATTTAGCCCAACTAACGGCGATTCACATACTATTGTTGTACGCAGTAACGATGGCGCCGAAAAAACATTTAATGTAACCGCTGGTAATATTGAGCAAACACCAGTTCAAAATGTTAAAACGATTCCGACTGCAAATGGTTCAAGCGTGGGTTACATGCAATTTAATAGCCATATAAGCATTGCCCAAGAAGGGCTTATTGACGCGGTAAATAAGTTTAAAACCGATGGTATTGATGAGCTTGTAATCGACTTTAGATATAACGGCGGCGGCTTATTGGCGCTATCAGCTCAATTGGCTTATATGGTTGCCGGTAATGCCAACGTTAATAACCGCTTTTATTATCAAACCCAACAAAACGATAAACAACCCGTTGATTCGCCTTTTCCATTTATTGATGAAGAAATAGATTACTCTACTTTTTTTAGCACAGGTGAAAACCTACCTGATTTAAACCTATCAAAGGTTTATGTATTAAGCACATCAGGCACCTGTTCGGCATCAGAAGCTTTTATTAATGGTTTAAAGGGTATAGACGCAGAAGTTATTTTAATTGGTGACACGACCTGCGGTAAGCCCTATGGCTTTACCCCAACCCATAACTGCGCAACAACCTATTATACTATTCAGTTTAGTGGGGTAAATAGCAAAGGATTTGGCGAATACGCTGCGGGTTTTACACCAACCCCTACGCCACAATTTGATGCTGATGTTCAAGGTTGTGAAATTGAAGACGACTTTGATCATCAGTTAGGCGACAGTGACGAGGCCGTTTTAGCCACCGCATTATTTCATGTTGAAAATGGCAGTTGCCCAATTAGAACGGCTGCTGCAAAAGCAGAGCCAGCTAATTTTTCAAGCTCTCGTGAATCTCTCATTCCTTTAAATATGCCTGAGCAATTTACCCAGCGTAATATGGACTTAACTTGGCCAACACTGAGTGAGGAAAGGTAATGGCTAAATTAGTACTCCCATTAGCTACCTTATTCGCTTTAGGTGGATGCCAAAGTGTAAATAGTGATCCCGCTAAACCCGCTATATTAACGAGCGTTAATCCTAGCGTTATTGCAACACTACAACAGGCAATTCAACAAGCTAAGGGAGGCGCATTAGTAACACTTTCCGATTCCGTATTTACTAAACGTAGCGAACTGCTAATTGATCATGCAATGAGTAAAGGGTCTGATGGCAGAGTAATTATGGGCGCGCATAATATAAAATCTGAGAAGTTTATTTTGCAACTACGTAATAACCAATGCGAGCTTTACTATCCTAAAAAAGAGCTTACTACAGTACTTGAAGGTGTGACCTGTAAAGAGTTATAAGGCACTTTATTAGCGTTTATAAAAAGGCGCGCAGCACATCGCTGTACGCCTTTTTCTATTTTAAAGCGTTATTACAAGTCTTCATGCGGACCAAACACTTCATAATGAATCTGCTCGTTTTTAACACCTAGTTCAAGTAACTGCTTTTTTATAAATGCCATAAAACCGGCAGGACCACATAAGTAAAAGTCGCCATTACTCAATGGTAGCTGTGCTTGTACTGCATTTAGGTTCATTAACCCAGTAAAGTCAGCGCCCTCTGTCGCTTGGTTAAACCACGTTATTGTTTTCAAGTGGTTATTCTGCGCTGTTAGATCATATAAATATTTTGAAAACGAATGTTGCTGAGTATTTTCGCAAGCATGTAAATACATAATCTCTTGATTAGAATTGTCACTTAATAACGTTTCAAGCATAGCCAGCATTGGCGTTTGCCCAACACCTGCTGAAATGAGAACCACTGGACTTGTGTTATTGCGTAAAAAGAAGTCTCCTGCCGGCGGGTATAACTCAACAATAGTGCCTTGCTCTAATGAGTGTAAATAATTAGACACCATGCCAGGCTTTGGCTGTAGCTCTTTTTTAACACTAATACGGTAGTTTTTAGCGTTACTTTTTTGTGAAATAGAATACTGGCGAATTTCTTCATATTCAGCGCCCTCTGGCTTAACTTTAATACCTAAATACTGCCCTGGTTTATGTGTAATAACAGCTTCGCCATCAACTGGCGTAAGTGTAAAACTCGTTACTAGTTCTGATTCGGCCTGTTTGTTGGTTATTTCAAATTGGCGAGTTCCCGCCCAACCACCGTGTTTATTTTTACTGTGCTCATACAAAGCAGCTTCTTCGGTTATACAAATATCAGCAAGTACGCCGTAAGCTTCGCGCCAAGCGTATTCAACATCGGGAGTAAATTGCTCAGGAAGAAGCTCTTTAAGCGTACCAATTAAGTGTGCACCTACAATAGGGTAGTGCTCAGGTAAAATATTCAAGCTTGTATGCTTATGATTAATACGTGTTAGCGCTTCTTTTAATACGGCTAAATTATCAATATTTTGTGCATACGCAGCCAATGCATTAAAAAGTGCAAATTGCTGACGACCTGTATCTTGATTCGCCATATTAAAAATATTTTTAAGCTCAGGATTATGGCTAAATAAACGCTTATAAAAATGATCGGTAACAACCGTACCCGCCTGCGCTAATAACGGAACTGTGCTTTTTACAATCTCAATGGTTTTATCAGATAACATATGTGTTTCCTATGGATGAACTAACCACGACGCCCATCAACACGACGCCGCGTTAATATAGGTGTGCAGTGAATTAAAAATAATGAAAAAGCCACTAACCACAGCAAAGCACTTATTTGCCAAGCAAGGTGAGGCCCAATAATAAAAGGGAGTAATGAACGAGTAATAGCGGCCACAAGCAAAAACGCAAAAGCAACAGCCATGTAATGAGGAATAGCGAGTGTACGCCCTGTATGACCATGTGATACACGCGTCATCATTGCTAAAATCATCATACCTATTGTGCCAATAGTGATTAAGTGCAGCGCATCTTTAAATTGTATTGCACTGCTATAAAAGCTAAATGCAACCATCATTAACCCTACGCCTAACGCTAAGTAGGAAAAATGTAAAGACCATAACAACGGCACTCTCAATACCTTGCTATCCCACCAACAACCAGCCCTAAGCAGGTGAAGCGCAGCAACAGTTGCAACAACTAACGCAGGATTAATCGTGTTCAAAAACAACTTGTTGATGAAAAACAAAGTGATCGCCAAAATAGATAAATACATCACCGCTTTATCTATTTTAGGAGTGCGAACTTGTGCGGCTAAACCTAGACCTTTAGCGGTAAAAAATGGTAAAACGCGGCCCGCAACAATGCCAACTAGTAAAGTAATTACCAGTACTGCGGTATCAACCACACCAAGTGCAAGCTGCATGTTTTGTTGTAAAACAAGTATTAAATACAATACATTGAGTCCACAAAGCACAGCTAAAATAGCTAAAAACGGATAGTTACTCTTGCTATTGGCTTTTAATAACATATTAGCCAACGCGGTTATGGCGCCTAACCACCAAATAACTTGTAATGTAAGTGCAGCATATAAATTAAAATGAGCAATATCTGGCAGTACTAGAAAAAATGCTAAGCGCGCTGCAAGCCATATAAACGTAAGCCACATAAGAGCTTTGCCACTTATGCTCGGCACGCCTGTCCACGTTTGTGCTGCGGTAAGTAAAAAGCCAACAGCTACAACTCCTGCAAAGCCAAACAGCATTTCGTGCGCGTGCCATAATGTCGCAGGTATCGATAAGTGCCAACTTGCATGGCCTGTTAAAATAAGTAGCCAATACCCCACTGACAAAAATGCCAATAAGCCACCGCCTAAAAAGAAAGGCCTAAAAGCTAGCATCCATAACGGCCATTGAGATACTTGATGAATAGCAACGCGTGCTGGCATTGGCTCAGTTAAGTTTATAGGGCGCATTATTTTATTTCCTGCCCTACACCATACTGAGCAAAAAAGTATTCAGCGCACGCTAGTGCCTCATGCAGTGAACTAAACTGTGTTTGATTATTTAAATTATTCAGCATTAGTGTGTTCATGGCGATCTCTGTAACTAACTACGTTACTTAGCTATTACACATACTGTGCCAACAAGTTTAATTAATTAAATTCAACAAGTTAAATTAAATCACTTTACAGTGTGAGTCTTTATGACCTACTATAAATTAACTCATAAAAACACAAATAGGTCATTTTGACGTGAACCAGCAATTCAACCTTACACAAGTTGCTCTAGAGCTTGCTCAAAGTACACTACACGAGCATAGCTTTGATCAATTACTAGCAACGGTTGAGCGGGTGATTCCTAGTGATGCAAGTGCGTTATTAGTGCTTCAGGGCGAGCAATTAAAACCCCTGGCAATTAAAGGGTTAATGTCCGACAGTCTTGGCAGACGATTTAAAATAGTAGAGCACCCTCGCCTAGAAGCTATTTGCAAAAGCACACTTGCGCTGCAATTTGCGCACGACTGCCCATTACCCGATCCATACGACGGATTACTATTAGCTAAAACCGGCGACATACCGGTACATGCATGTTTAGGTTTACCTCTTTATGATAAAAACGCGCTACTTGGCGTACTTACGTTCGATAGCCTTAACGCCAATGCATTTAACAGCATAAGCGCTGATACACTCAATACCCTACAAACGCTGTGTAGTGCGCACTTTAAAACAGCTTTAGAGCTTGCCCATTACAAACAGCATGCACAGCACTCAAGTGCATTAGTACAAGAACTAAATCGTGAAGCGTTAACACGGGACGGCGGTGAAATTATTGGTCAAAGTCCGCTAATGCAAACACTTAAAAACGAAATTAAACTCGTTGCAGCATCTAACTTTAGCGTGCTGATATTAGGTGAAACAGGGGTAGGAAAAGAACTTGTTGCGCGTAATATTCACTTAAATTCAGCTCGAAAAGATCAACCGCTTATTCACTTAAATTGTGCATCGCTTCCCGAAAGCCTTGCT
This sequence comes from Pseudoalteromonas sp. TAE79, assembly GCF_000498015.1. Classification (NCBI taxonomy): domain Bacteria; kingdom Pseudomonadati; phylum Pseudomonadota; class Gammaproteobacteria; order Alteromonadales; family Pseudoalteromonadaceae; genus Pseudoalteromonas; species Pseudoalteromonas sp. TAE79. The sequence goes on along the minus strand of NZ_AUTL01000147.1, from coordinate 4,512 downwards.
GAAAGTGAATTTTTTGGTCATGCGAAAGGGGCTTTTACAGGCGCACAAAATTCGCGCCAAGGTAAATTTCAATTAGCTGATGGCGGCACGTTATTTTTAGATGAAATTGGCGAACTGCCCCTGGCCATGCAAAGTAAACTATTACGAGTGCTACAAAGTGGCGAAATACAAACGGTAGGAGAAGACACGCCAAAGTACGTAGATGTACGCGTCGTTGCTGCAACCAACAGAAATTTAAAAGAAGAAGTAGCTCAAGGTCGCTTTAGAGCCGATTTATACCATCGCCTCAGTGTCTACCCTATTACTGTGCCACCACTTAGTAAACGCGAGCACGACATAACACTCTTAGCTGGTTATTTTATTGAGCAAACAGCCCGTAAATTAGGGATAAAACAATTAAAACTAAGCCCCGAAGCGCAAGCATTGCTTAATCAGTACAACTGGCCAGGTAACGTTCGCGAGCTTGAACATGTCATTAGCCGCAGCGCCCTAAAAGCAAAACAAAGCCAATGGCAAAATCCAATAATAACCATTACAAGCGAGCACTGTGATTTAACACCGAGTGCGCTGCAACCCCCTATAGCAGAGAGCCGAAGTACAGCGAACGCCTTAATCAACCAACCTTTAAAACAAGCTGTAGAATCGTTGCAATACAACATAATTACCGAGCAATTAAAACAGCATAACTACAACTGGTCGGCAGCAGCAAGAGTACTTGAATTAGATAGAGCAAACTTAGTACGCTTGGCTAAACGCCTAGGAATAGAAGTAAAAAAATACTATAATCATTTAAAATACAGCTAAAACTATTGATTAGCAGCTAACTTACTAAAGTGTGTTTTTAACAACCCTGCAAAAGCTTGTACTTTAGCAGTGCGATGCACTAAGTGATGCGTGACTAACCATACATCGGTAGGCCAGCTTAACTGACTGTGCAATATAGGCACTAAATCAGGATATTGCGCCGCTACGTCATGTTGTAATCCGCCAATGCCTAGCCCTTTAATGATTGCACGAGTCGCTTCTGCAGTTTCAGATACTCGCAGCTTTATTTGCGATGCAGGAATGTGCTCATCAGCCCATGCAAAATAAGGCACGCGGGCATTAAAACCTGCCACGCCCGATACAAAGTTATGTTGTTGTAAATCAATTAATAATTTAGGCATACCGTATTTATTAATGTAACGTTTATTAGCGTATAAACCCGATGAAAGCTGCGCCAAATGCTGAGCAATATAATCGCCTTCATCAGGTCTTGGGCCTGCACGCACTGCAATATGTGCTTGTCCGTGATCGAGCCTTAGCCTTTTTTGTTCTAAAATAACCTCAAGCTGCACTTGTGGATGTAGCGCCTGAAATTGCTCACATACATCACCAAGGACATCCATGAAGCCACTTACCGTCGTTAGCAACAAACTACCTCTAAGGGTGCTATCGGCCGCTACTATATCGTTATGTAACTGCTCTAAGGAGCTATGGATTGTTTGTGCTGTTGCAAATAACTTGGTGCCAATTTCAGTAACCTTGTAGCCACGAGCATGGCGATGAAAAAGCCGTGCATTTAAGTTTTTTTCAAGATTATTAATTCGCCTAAGCACTGTGCTGTGGTGCACATTAAGCTCCTCGGCCGCTGCTGTTAGCGTGCCTAACCGTGCCACTTCAAACGCAACTTTAACGTCTTGCCAATCTTCAAATTTTATCGCCATGCTGCCTACCTTTTACTTATGTGCATATACGCACACAAGTGTTGCGTTTATTAGGGTTTTCTACAAGTGAAATTTTGCTACATTAGTCATGTAACTTAAAACATTAAAAGGCCACTACCATGTCAGCACCAAAAATTATCGCCCTAGCAGGAAGCCTTCGCCAAGAAAGCTTTAATCAAAAAATTATTAATGAGGCAGCACGCTTTGCTCTACAAACAGGTGCTGAAGTAGAAGTAATAAAACTAAACGAATTAAACATCCCACTATTTAACGAAGATATTGAAGCGCAAGGTACACCAAGCGATGTACAGCTTTTAAAAGATAAGCTACGTACAGCCGACGGTATTTTACTAGCAAGCCCAGAGTACAACGGCTCTATTACCGCAGCACTAAAAAATGCGATTGATTGGGCATCGCGCACAGAACAAGGTGCTGTTCCTGCTTTTCGTAATAAAGTGGTTGCTTTGTTTGCAGCATCGCCTGGTGGGCTTGGCGGCTTACGCGGTTTAAATCATGTGCGTGATATATTAAGCGGCATTGGATCGTTAGTACTTGCCGATCAACTTGCAGTACCCGCTGTGCACACATTGTTTAATGAAAATGGGCAAATAAATGAACCTGTAACGGCTGAAAAAGTATCAGCCCTCGCTCATCAGTTAGTAAGCGTTGCAAGTAAGTTAAAATAACTTGCACGCACGCCTACTTACTTTGTCGCTGCTATTTTGGCGGCGATAAAGTCGGTATGCGTTACATATAAAAGCCCTGCTACTTTACGTATAACGTAGTCTTCTTGGGGATCTATTTCTCCATCGGCATACGCTAAGCGCCATAATAACTCTATTATTTCTATTCGCTGCGCCGCGCTACAATGCTCATTAATCTGCTTTGAAAACTGAAAGTAATCTATCGAATCATCTAAGCTACTTGCCGCATTATTAGTAAGCTCATTAACCTCAGTGTCTGTTAAATTAAAGTACTTTTTTAAGGTTACAGTCAGGGTTCGTTGTTCATCATGTTCAAGCTTGGTATCTGCGCGCATAACTTCAATTAATAATGCAGCAACCGCTGTTTTTAAATCGTGCTCTTGCATACTTGGCTGCTGTTCATCGAATACAGCAAAAAGTTGTTTTATTTGTTTGAACATCACACTTTCCCTTTTTGGGTGTTAGACTAATACGTAAAGAAATCGACCTTATTACTCTTATTAATGGGTATAAAGTTCGCAAATTAAAGGATACATTTTATGAAAGGAATAAACACACCACGCTTATTTATAGGCGCTACGCTGGTGGCCCTTTCGAGTGCAAATACTGCACTTGCTGAAAAAGCCGAAACCGAGAAGCTCTACGACTTTGATAACAAAGTACATTACTACCAAACACAAATTGGCGAAGACAACTATAAAATAGAAATCCAGTCAGACGATTACAAACACTTTACCAATCAAAGTGTATTTTTGTTACGTCATGCTGACCGTCTATGCCGAGGCAATACCTTTATGTTGAAAGTACTTGAAGGCGTGCAAGAGTACGAACGCTTTCCAACAAAACCACGCGCTTACCAACCAGATTTAAGTGTTTTACTCCAATGCGAAACTAAAGAAAATACAAGTAAGGGTAAGTAACCTTAGTCTTTATAACCCCAAGGTGCTGATGGTGGAGTAATCGGTTTAGTTAAATCAAAATCCACCTTAAACTCACGTCCTTGGCGAATTAATCGATAAGTAAATACTTCTGGGTAAATATACATTTGCCATGTATTACCTACAGACTGCGCAAGACCTTGTTTTACAAATAACTCTTTAGAGTATTGGTCTGCTGGAAACGACTGTATCTGCGCAAACCCTGCATCAAGCGTATGGCCACCATACATAGTTGATGCGTCGTCTGTTCCATCTTTATGACGATGATCGTGCTTTAAACTCAAGCCGCTACCCGTTTTAGTTATGATCCACGTACGTGATGCATCGTCTCCTACATGAAACGGTACTTGTAACTCAGTCTCACTACATTTACGTACATGCATAACCAGTTTTTTATCTGTAAATGAGCTTGGGCCTTTCGCATTATCTACCGCTACTTCACCTTCAAAAGCTTTACCGCAATGCGCTGCAATACTATTAAAAAAGGCATCATGAGTAGGAATAGACACTAACGGTGCAGGGCGTGCAAAGGCTGTCGATGAAGCAAGTAATAAAGTTGCTGCAGTTAATAATTTCATATGTTTCTCGTTATAGTTATTTTAAAACACCTGTAATAGTACAGTTTTCTTAAGTACTTTATTAGAAGTATCTATATAAAAATGAGAACAGGACAACTAGATAAAACTTTAAGTAATGATTAACGACTAAATATATCTGCACTCATTAACAATCCTACTTTTATAAATATTAATTGCACACTCCTAGATGTGATTTTAACGTCGGGAGTCGCTACGCTCGCCCGACCTACGTGATAGGTGTTGATGTGAGTGTGTGTTAATGGCGCACATTTTACTTTTCTGCAGACGTAAAAAAGCCCGACTATTTCTAGTCGGGCTCTCTACAATTTGAAGTCGGTGCGCTACGCAGTAGAATGTCGTAGTGCCCACAGCGGTAGAAAGTCACAGTGAAATGCTACACTCTCTTTGTGTCGCGATATGAATGTATGTTAATTGCGCGCATTTCACTTTTCTGCAGACGTAAAAAAGCCCGAATCGTTAGATCCGGGCTTTCTACAATTTGAAGCCTGGTAATGTCCTACTTTCACATAGCAAATGCTACACTATCATCGGCGCTGTTTCGTTTCACTACTGAGTTCGGCATGGA
>NZ_AUTL01000146.1:0-12516 GCF_000498015.1 Pseudoalteromonas sp. TAE79 | reverse complement strand
GTGCGCGGTTTTGTAAATTATTTTAGTATAGCCAATTGTAAGCGAGAGCTAAAAGCCTTGGCAGGTTGGATCAGACGAAGACTAAGGGCAATACAGCTGAGGTTGTGGAAGAAGCCATCAAGGCTACATCGACGACTAAAGCAGTTAGGGAAAAAGCCACCGTTTAAGTTCATAAAGATGAACTCGTGGCGTAACTCACTAAGCCCTTTATCTTGTGTATCGATGCCAAACCAATGGTTTGAGGAGCTTGGTTTATATCCAATAGAAAAAGTGAATACGGGATGGCTTGCTTTATCAGCGTTTAGGAAATAAGTTGATAAAATGTGAAGGGTACAGGAGCCGTATACGAGGTCCGTACGTACGGTTCTGTGAGAGGGATGAGGCATAAGCCTCACCCTACTCGATGATTTCACCGCGATAGTAAAATATCTTTATTAAACATAGTATTTGATATAATTGAAGAAAAATGCATTCGAATATTAACTTAGTAAATTATATGCCGAAGTTTATTAAAAATTTATTTTAAATTAGACTAAAGTCTATAGGTTAGATTTATTCACTTATTAGGTTTGTTTTAATCGTTTGTAGGTTTTGTGTTAATTCTCTAAAGTTCAGTTGTCGGCAACAAGCACGGCTAACTTAACAGGACAATAATCATGAAAACTTTTATCAAAACTATCGCTCTTAGCTCACTACTTACATGTTCAGCTGCTGCAATGGCTGATCAAAGTGATTACAAATTAATGGTTATTGAAACTGCAACAGCGCCACAGCAACTTGAGCAATCATTTAATAGCTGCGCACTGAATGTTAAGTCAAAAAATTACGCTGAAGCTGAAGCAATTTGTACTAAAGCAATCGCGCTTTTAAAAGACGCAGATGGTCCTAAATTTAAAGTACGCCAACTTACATCGTTTGCATTAAGCAACCGTGGTGTTGCACGTTTAAAAGCGAATAACGACACTGCTGGCCTTGCAGATTTATACGAAGCAAATGAAATGTCTAAAAGTGCAATGGTATCGCATAACTTAACTCGCGCTAAAGAAGACTTATCTTTGATAAGCGCTTTATAAAATACTTAAAAAAGTATGATATAAAATAGCGAGAGTAAAAAAAGCCCATGTTAGGTTAATTCCTAACATGGGCTTTTTTGTTTTATTTAATATGTGAGTTAATACTTTAAATACGTTAATTGAGTAGGGTGTGTATTTATAATTAATATTTTGGGTATGCTTGTTTAGGCTACACGAATATAATACGAGATAACCGTATAAAAATAATAACCCTTCTGCTTTGCTTATTTTGAGCAAGGCATCATTAAATAAATATTGAGATTTAAACCATGGCACCAGGAACCAGCCTAAGCGTACTTGAAATAAGTGCGATATTTTTATCAATTACCGCGTTACTCACCTATGTAAACCATCGCTTTATTGGCTTGCCAACAACCATTGGCGTTATGGTTATTTCGATGCTTTTGTCTATCGGCGCTATATTTTTGGGTTTTTTAGGGTTTGATGATCTTATAGATTACGAAGTGAGCTTGCTCGATCAGTTAGATTTTACTGAAGTTTTGCTTGATGGCATGCTCTCTATGCTGCTGTTTGCTGGGGCGCTACATGTAAATGTTAGCGATTTAAGGCGCTATAAATTGCCAATAGGTATTTTGGCCTGTGTTGGTACGTTGCTATCTACGGTTATTATTGCAGGCGCGCTTTATTTAGTACTTCCTTTGCTTGGTTTTGATTTAGCGTTTATTTGGTGTTTACTGTTTGGCGCATTAATTTCGCCAACCGATCCGATTGCGGTAATGGGTATTTTACAATCTGCTGGTGCGCCTAAAAGTATTGAAACCGTGATTGCGGGTGAATCGTTGTTTAACGACGGTATTGGTGTGGTTATTTTTGTGCTTTTATTGGGTGTTTTATCAAGTGGTGATATTCCTACAACTTATTATGTAGCGCACACGCTGGCGGTTGAAGCTGGTGGCGGTATTGTTTTTGGTTTGGTATTAGGTGGTATTTTATATTACTTACTTAAAAGTATTGATAGTTACCAAGAAGAAGTACTACTTACTTTAGCGGGCGTTATTGGTGGCTATGCACTTGCTAGCCATTGGCATTTGTCGGGCCCACTTGCAATGGTAATGATGGGGCTAATGGTGGGCAATCATGGTCGTAGTATGGCTATGAGCGACAAAACACGCCATTACGTTGATTTGTTTTGGGAGTTGATTGACGAAATTCTAAATGCCATTTTATTTGTACTCATAGGGCTTGAGGTTGTCATGATTGCATTTTCGAGTAATTTGTTTATTGCTGGTGGCTTAACAATTTTAATAGCGTTACTCGCACGTTTAATCGTTGTGGGTATAACAACCACTACATTTAATAAGCAATTAGAGTTGCCATCTGGCGCATGGAAAGTTTTAACCTGGGGTGGCTTGCGTGGTGGTATTTCGGTTGCACTGGTATTGCAGTTACCTGATGGGAACGAGCGCGATATTTTATTGGCTCTGACTTATGCGGTTGTGGTTTTTTCTATTTTAATCCAGGGTTTGAGTATTGGTAAAGTAGCCAAAACTATCCGTTAAATATAAATTGGTTAGACTAAACCTGTTAAATGTATTTTTAAAAAAGCGTGTGAAATAGCTGCATTTCACACGCTTTTTATTTTTCTTATAAAACAAAAGGGCAATTAAAACGTAAAGCTGAGCTGCACACCGCTGTAAATATGTTCTTGTGCTTCCCAGTAGTCGCCATCTATTTGGCGTGCTCGGGTAAATACTTCTATTTTAAATGGCTTAAAGTGATAACCCGCACCTATACCTGCGTAGCCGTCTATGTCGTTGTTCGATTTTTCTATTTGGTAGGTGTTATCGCCTCTATCGTTTTTAAAGGCGAGTTCGAACAGATCTAAGCCAAGCTCGGCGTATATAAAAAAGTCATTGAAATAACCAAGCTTCATTCCGTTGTCCCAAGTTATAAACTCTTCTTGCTCGCATTGTTTATTATCGATTACTGCCGCGCCAATTGCGCTTGTAAAAACAACACCAAAGTTACTGTAATTTTGCTTAACCATCATTTCTACACCCGCAGATGTAATGCTGCTATCGCCATTAAATTCTGATTTTATAAACATACCGGTGTTAGGCATGTTGTTACCGAGCAAAAGCCTTGCGTGTGCATTTTGGCTAAATGATAAAAGCGTGCTTAATAAAACAAAAAGAGGAAGTGTGTGTTTCAAAAAAGTTAACCCATTAATGATGAAAAGTTACCAGAGCTACAATTATAAATACATGACTTAGTATTGCATGTAATTAAATGTATAAATTTGTTTGAATGTTACTCAGCTATGCTTAAGCAAGTTGCTCAAAATAAAATCGACTAAATAAAAGCATAAATAATTATATACATTTTAAAACGTAAAGTAGCGATTTTAGGCACGTACGATGATGCGTAAGCTATTTAAATATATAGAAAAAGTTTAAACGTATTAGACTAAGGTCTATAGGTTAATTTTCTTCACTTATTAGGTTTGTTTTAATCGTTTGTCGGGTTTGTGTTAATTCTCTAAAGTTCAGTTGTCGGCAACAAGCACGGCTTAACTAATCAGGAATATGACCATGAAAACACTTATCAAAACTATCGCTCTTAGCTCACTATTAACATGTTCAGCTGCTGCAGTAGCTGATGCAAGTGATTACAAATTAATGGTTATTGAAACTGCAACAGCGCCACAGCCACTTGAGCAATCATTTAATAGCTGCGCACTGAATGTTAAGTCAAAAAATTATGCGCAAGCGGAAGAAATTTGTACTAAAGCAATCGCACTTTTAAAAGACGCAGATGGCCCTAAATTTAAAGTACGCCAACTTACGTCATTCGCATTAAGCAACCGTGGTGTTGCACGTTTAAAAGCGCATAACGATACAGCTGCACTTGCTGATTTATACGAAGCATCAAAATTGTCTAACAGCTCAATGGTATCGCACAACTTAACTCGCGCTAAAGAAGAATTATCTCTATAAGGTCTTTTATAAAGTGCTTACTAAAGCATAATATAAAATAGCGAGAGTAAAAAAGCCGATGTTGGATTAAACCCCAACATCGGCTTTTTCGTGTTTATTAACTTTGTATTTTGCTATTAAAAAATAAAAAACTGTATTTTTATATATATTGTTTAGTTGTTTTCATGGATTTTAACTAATTGTAATTACTAAGTATTTTTACAGGTGTTAGACTAAAGTCTATAGGTTAGATTTATTCACTTATTAGGTTTGTTTTTATCGTTTGTGGTAAAGCAAAAGATGCAGAGTATGGGTTTGAAAATGCATGGTACCGCGACAAAGTTATTTTTGCAGGCGCTGAACTTATTTATGAGCAAGTAAAGCTTCAAAATACAGACGAACTCGACAAAATTGACGTTATTTTGTCTCGATTGGATTCAATAGATACGCCTTGGGGCGAAGAATCGTTAAATGGAAAATTAACAGTTAGAGACGATGTTTACATTAACGCCGATCGTACTTACCGATGCTCTAGCATTGAGAACGTTAGTTTTGAGCAAAGCAATGTGCTTTATGGCGTTACTAATACTAGCCCATCGGTTAACTTTCCAACAGCGGATGAATGCGTTAGTTCTAATTTAGATACACCGTTCGAGCGAGGTTTTAGCATTAGCTATACTGAGTCAGGATCGTTTTACCAAACTGACTTTGCCTTTAGAGAGGAAAATGCCGACTTTCAAACATTATCTGATTGGGTAAATGTTAAAGACAAAGCTGCTGATTTAGACACTCAAGATTTAGTTACCGTACTCGCTGCTATGCCTTATAAGTTTGATGACGAAACATCTATTGATGCTAGCTTTTGGCGTAAATACAAAACCACAGACAACGTACGTATTATAAAAACAATTGAAGGGCAATGGTTTAGAGAGACTCGCCGAGAAGATGGAACAATGCTGCATGAATGCGGTGAAAACGGTGTTGATTGGGGGCCATGCGAATAATGTAAAAAGCACTTTAATGAATATTAGCTTAGTGCCAGTCAGTTAATAACTGACTGGCATTTTTTGTTTGAAAAAGCTTACTTTTATGTGCGGTTATAACTGTATACCTGATGAACTTTATTTTTAATCTGTTTTTTACTCGGGTTTACTGTAAAATTACCGGGTTAACATTTGTTAAGTGATGCTTACAATTGTTATTGCTCGTTAAGTATTTAAACTAATTTAAGTAGAGCTTATGATTTTTTATATTATAGGGTTAAGTTTACTTGTTATTATTTTATGCGTTGCACTTTATGTAATTTACAGCAACGTACATAAAAGTCGGGTAAGAAAATCCAAGGAATACAACGTACTGTTTGATAAAGACACGATAGTTGATGAACTAATCACTCAACTAACAGAAAAAAATCAAACACAAGAAAACCAAGATAAAACAGCTAAAGGTAAAGAAGAAATCCTTGCAACATTTGTTGAGTTACATCGCTCTGGTAGCTTTTGCGCACATTTGAGTGAACAGGAAATTATTTACTTTGTTAAAAAGAAATTAAACATGGAGAGTAATAAAAATGGATAGCGAAAAAGCAGTCCCAGCAGTAAAAAGTGACTCATTTATGAGTCGATTTGGTCGTCGTAATGTAATTATAGTGTCATCAATTGTTGTTGTATTGGTAGTGATAGCAACCCTTACATCGCAAGTTGTTTCGTGGAATGAAGCAGATGAGCGTTTAGTACATCAATCGGCTTTTACAGGTAACTTAACCGTAATAAATCAAGCCGGCCCTTACTTAAAAGCGTTTGGTAGTACATCTGCTTATAAAAAAGTAATTTCGATTAACTTTACGGGCGATGCCGGTGCAACAGCAAGCGCAATTGTACCGCTAATACCAATTCGATTTTTAGATACCACAACAGGTGGCGCACGAGGTGTCTCTCGTTTTAGATTACCAGGCAATGTACCAGCAGCAGAGTCGGGTGCTCTACGTGGTTTACTTAAAATACACGAAGAGTTTGGTTCACAAGAAACATTAATATCTAATTTATTAATGCGTGCAACCACCGAAAATGTAAAAGCGTCGGCGCGAATGATGTCGGTAGAGCAACATTACTCTGGTGGTAATGGTCAATTAAGCCAAGATTTTGCAGATCAATTAACCAACGGTATTTTTGTTACTGAGCAAATTATTAGTACAGGTGAGCGCGATAAATCTGACGACTTAGGTAATTTAAGTAAACAGCAACGTGTCACTATTAATATTAAAATGGATGATGAGGGTAATACACTGCGTAACGCACCCATTTTAGGCGCTTACGGTATTACAGTAGTTGATGCCAGCATTATTGATATTGACTACGAAAGCAAAGTAAATGCTCGCCTTGAAGCCCAAAAGCAGGCTGCTGCTGATGAAGCGCTAGCGCGTCAAAACCTTAAAAAAGCAGAGCAACAAGCGCGTACTGAAGTGGCTTTAGGTGAACAAGCAATTGCTAAGCAACGTGCTGAATCTGAAAAGCTAAAAATAAAAGAGCAAATTGATGCTGAACGAATTAAGGCAAATGCCATTATTTCTGCGCAGCAACGAGTGGCTGTAAAAGCGGAGCTTGCGAAAGAGCAAGAAGAGATTCTAAAGCAACAACGTTTAGAAGCATTAGGTATGGACGTTTTAGCTGAGGCTCGTTTAAGAGCTAAGTCTGCTGCACTTGATCCAAAGTATGTATTTGATGAAACGCTAAAAGCAGAAGTTAAAATTCAAACCGCTTTATTTACAAGCCTAGGTAATAGCCGTTTAGTGCCTGAAATTGTAATAGGCGCAGGCCAAGGCGAGCAAAGTAATGGCTCTGAATTTATGCGTTTATTAGCCGCCGATGCTGCATTAAGCCTTAAAAAGCGTTTAGAAAAAGAGAAAAAATAAACGATTAGTTAAGTATTGCACAAACAATAAAAACGTTGGCTGATTCGCATTGGCCAGCGTTTTTTATTGCGTAAATTTTGTTATTGTATGGTGCGGCTTAGCGTATGAAAACAAGCTTTTTAAATTATGAAATAAAAGAGTGAGCAGTACTTATGGACCCCAGTAATCAGTTTATTTTAGATTTAGGACAAGAGCATATTACCATTCAGCGGCGATATGAAGCGCTGGGAGCGTTTAACGATTTTTTGATTGCTGTGTGGTTTTTAATTGGCAGTTTTTTCTTTTTAAATGACTCACTAATAGAAAGTGGCACATGGTTGTTTATAGCGGGCAGTGCTCAATTACTTATAAAACCTGTTTTGAAATTGATCAGCTTAGTACATGTTAGTCGGGTATTTCATTCAAATAAAACTTCATAAATAAAACCATAAATACGACTCATGATGAGTTCAGTTATTATGGCTAATAATTTACCAGTATAAGTTATTTAAATATCAAGGATAGAAAAGTGAAAGTACTTAAGTGGATTTCAATTGGAATAGCTACTTTACTAATTATAGGCTTACTAATTCCCGAAAAAATAATGATTCCGGTACAAGGTGCCACAAGTAAAGATTGGAACCATAACACGTTTTGGTACGAGCCTTGGGGTAGGTCGGGTGTGCACAAAGGAATTGATATTTTTGGCATAAAGAACACTCCTGTAGTTGCCTCAACAAATGGTGTTGTTATATTTGCAGGTGAGTTAAGCCGAGGTGGTAAAGTGGTTGCGGTGCTTGGGCCTAAATGGCGCGTGCATTATTTTGCACATTTAAATGACTACTCGGTAAGTACAGGTGATGTAGTAAGCATAAACAGTCAAATTGGCTTACTGGGCGATACCGGAAATGCCGCAGGAAAACAGCCTCATGTGCATTATTCTATTTTATCGTTAGTGCCTATGCCGTGGCTTTTTACAACGCAAAACCAAGGGTGGAAAAAGATGTTTTTTTTGAGCCCACATAAAAGACTCACTGCTAAATAATAGTTTTAGCTGTTAAAACAAGGTGTTTAACAGCTAAAATCCGTTAATAAGCAAGCGTGTATTTAAGTTAAAAATTAGCCTGCAACTGGGGTTTTACCCGCGCGAATATTTTTAATGCTTTTAATAAACATATAAATACAGGTAGTGATTAAACAGCCTGCTAAATAAAACACAATACCATTGGGTGCATCAGATAAATTTGCAGCCAGCATAGGGCCAAATACCGAACCAATACTGTAACTCAAAAGCATTACCTCAGTTGCCGATACTATTTTTGCCATTGGCAATGAGTCGCACGCAAGTGTTATAGCAATAGGGTAAAGTGCAAAGCTGCATGCGCCTAGTATTAAGTAGCTTACTATTAATCCTGCTAAAGTGTTTGCTTGTAGTATACCCACAGCACCGGCTGCGCCTACTAAACAAAACATACCCATCAATAAGCTTTTTTCAAGCCGAGTAGATAAGTAACTCACAAGCGGCTGCACGACCATGCCGCCTAAAATAATAACCGCCATAAGTGTCCCTGTGTACTGAGCTTGATCAGCTTGTGCTGAAATATACACCGGCATTAAGCCGTAAATAGGGCCCAGTAATAAGCCCGATGCTAAGCATCCGAGCATAGCTGGGTGGCTTAATGTTTTTATTTCTTTTAGTGGTAGTTTTTCAAGGTGCTGTTTTTCGGGCTGACCTTTAGTTATTAATAAAGGCGCCAAAATAGCTAAAAATAATAATGAGGCTACAAATAAATAAGGCGTGGAACCTTCGGTGCCAAGCGGCCCTATAGCAAGTTGACCTACGGCGCTGCCCCCATAAAGTGAGGTCATGTATAAACCCAAACGTTTAGCCCGCGACTTTGCTGTGTTGGTCATTAACAACCAAGACTCAACAACGACAAACACACCGGCAACAGCAACACCTGCTACAAATCGTGCAATTAACCAGTTAACGGTATTTGGTAGCGCAAGTTGTGCAAGCACACTTACTATTAATAAGCTTAAAAATAATATAAAGGCGAAGCGATGACCCATTTTTACCACAATGCGCTCTATTGTGGTGGCGCCAATAAGTAAGCCAAAGTAAAAAATGCTCGCAAGCCAAGGCGCTAGGTTTTCATCAAGTTTAAATGCAGGTAACGACAGCGGAATAAGGCTCATTAAAAAGCCGGATGCGATAGCAAAAAATGACAGCCCGATAACGGGTGCTAAAGGGTTATTAGAGGTGCTTGTGGCGGCTGATTCGGCCATGTGTGTTTATCGACTCATCAAGGTAAATAACCACTGTTTTAAAGTTTGAGAGGTTACTTTAATAATAAAATTTGCGCGAATTTAGAGCCAAATTAAAAATAAGTAAAGTGATATTTTATTAAATAATATAAATAAATTTAAAACGATCTTTTTGGTAAATTATCGGATCTATTATGCTTTTTATTGTAGTGTTTTTATGTAGATATTGTTTTATATTTGTGAGCATTTATGTCTGAATAGAGTTTTTTGTAATGCAAGCAGATAGGCACATATCGCATGCTGCACGTCACTTTTTAAAGTTTTCGCAGCAGCACGTAGAGCAATACGTAGAGCAATACGTAGAGCAATACGTAGAGCAATATTTAGATACGCATTGGGTACGTAATGAGTTACATAACTTAGATTTAACTTAGATTTAAATTAGGTTTAAAGTTAATTAATATCCGGTGTTGAGTCCCTTAAAATAAGCTTTGGCTGAAACACGTGCTTTACTGTTATGCCGCTTTTTTTATAAATGTCTTTAAGTACTAAGTTAGCCGCAGCTCGGCCCATTTCGGGAACTGGGTTATCTATTGTAGTCAGTGTTGGGTAGAGGTAATTGGTGAAAATTACGTTATCGAACCCAATAATGGCTAAATCTTTTGGTAGGTTAAAACCGTGTTCGCGGGCGTATTTCATAGCACCCGATGCCATTTCGTCATTGGCACATACAAGGGCAGTTATTTGCGCTTTATTTTGAATAAAATGCCTTAATCCGTCGCTGCCGCCGGTTTCTTTAAAGTCGCCTATGTAAAATAGGTTTTCGTCAAAGGTTAGGTTGTACTCTGCTAGGGCTTGTTTGTGACCTTTTAAACGGTTTGACGCGTCTTCTTTAAACTGCGGGCCTGCTATGTACGCAATGTTTTTATGACCTTTGTTGATCATGGCTTTAGTGGCTAAGTAGCCGCCCATTACGTTGTCGAGGCTAATGCAGTTTTCTTCAATTTCTTTAACGTAGCGGCTCATTAAGTAAATAGGGGTTTTGCCTTTACTTAACTCAATTAGGTACTCGTTTGATACCGCTTCTACGTGGGCAATAATAGCGTCGCAATTACGGCCTATTAAAAATTCAAAGCCGCTTTTTTCTTTTTTCTCGTCACTGTGTCCAGGGGTAATAATCACGTGTTTACCCGCAATACGAAGGTGCTCTTCAATGGCTGACATCATTTGACCAAAAAACGGACCATCCAACTCAGAAACTAAAATACCGACGCTGTTTGTAGTGCTAGACGCCAAAGAGCGAGCAATAGAACTTGGCTGATAGCCTAGCTCTTTCATTGCTTCTAATACCTTTTTTTTAGTTTTTTTGCTTACGTAGTCGTTGTCGTTAAGTACCCTTGAAACAGTTGATAAAGACACACCTGCCATTTCTGATACTTGATAAATTGTCGCCATTGATGTCCTAGCTTATATGTATTTTTACTCGCACTTTATAAAAAATATAAAGTGCGAAGGGTCATTAAAAGTTAATTTACACATTACTGCGTCTAATTGCTAAGTCTTCTGTTATTTTTTGCGTCATCGCTGAGGTTAGCGGATAAATAAGCATCAATGCGGCGCCTAAAAAAGCAAATGCGGCGGGNGGGTATCCAGCTCATAAGTAGCTGCATACCAGGTAGGGCTTGTGTAATTGTTAGCTCATCCATACCGTTATAGCCGTAGCCTGCAAGTACCACTAATACTAATGCACCTGCAAAACCACCACCGGTTTTTTGCACAAATGTACCCGCAGAATAAATAAGGCCTGTAGCGCGGCGTTTGTTTTTCCACTCTGAATAATCGGCTGAATCACCAAGCATACTAAAAAATAATGTTGGCATCATCGCGGCAAAAAATTCAGCAGCGCAACCAAAGGTAAATACAGCAATAAGGTTATCACTAGGTACCCAGTAAAATGCAGTAGTGAGTAACCCGCTTAGCATTAATGATGCTATAAATAGGTTTCGTTTACCCATAATTTCGGCCAGTTTACCTGTGGCAAGTGCGCCAAATATAGATACAACCAACAAAGCAATAAAGTATTGCCCAGCCATGAGTTCATTAGCTACGTGGTACTTAAAGTAGTACGCAATTACACCGTATTTAATGCCATTAAACATCATGGTTAAAAAACCAATGCCGAGTAACACCAACCAAGGTTTGTTGGTCAGAAGATCAACCATGTCGCGCTGTGAACCCGTTAAGCTTTGTTTATCTTTACTGAGCAATTTTTTAATAACGAATGTCATTGCAGCCATAACAAGGGTAAAAAATACACCGCTGTATAAATCGCGGTAATAAAAAAACAGGGTGGTAGCAAGCAAAGGTAGGATTATAAATGGCAGGCTTTTGGTTAAATCAAACAACTCTGATTTTAAATTCCCTTCATTTGAGGCATGCGGTGTTACACGCTCTTTGGTGGTCGCAAACGTTATAATCATTAAAATAATAAGTAAGCTGGCAAATAAGTACATAGTAAGCTGATAGCCTTTGGCGTTGTCGCCGCCACCAAAAAATGCCACTAGCTCAGGTAAAAAACCCATAACCAATAAGCCACCAGTAAACGCACCTGCAAACCTAAAACCAGAGAGCTTTGTGCGTTCTGTATCGTCTGGTGTCATTACGCCCATAAGTGCCGAGTAGGGCACGTTACTTACGGTGTAAGCAAGCGTTAAACCAATGTAAGTTACGTAAGCATAAATAAGTTTGTTTGTGGTGCTAAAGTCGGGTGTAGTAAAACACAACACCATAAACAAGCCCAAAAACGGTGCCGAATAGAGTATCCACGGGCGAAATTTACCAAAGCGCGACTGCGTTCTGTCGGCAATCATACCCATAATAATATCGGTTACGCCATCAGATAGCCTTACCACCAAAAATAACATGGCAGNCTGCCGATATGCCAAATGTATCGGTGTAAAACACCGCTAAATAAGCAAGCGCACCGCGCCATACTAAGTTAGCACCGGCATCGCCCATGGCGTAACCGACTTTTTCGTATAAAGGGAGTTTGTTCACAGTGTGTGTTCTTATTGTTATAAGCCGATAAATTATCGGCTAGTTATTAGGTTACTGTACGCTTTACCGCTGGCTTTAACAGTTCGTTTTTGTGTGTCGTAGTCTACGTGTACTATTCCAAAGCGCTTTAAATATCCTTCTGCCCATTCAAAGTTATCCATTAGGCTCCACGCAAAGTAACCATCTACTTTTACGCCTTGCTCTGTTGCGTTATGCAGGGCATTTAAATGCTCGTGGTAATATTCAATACGGTCGTTATCTTTGATTTCACCGCCTTTAAATTCGTCAGCCA
>NZ_AUTL01000145.1:0-3876 GCF_000498015.1 Pseudoalteromonas sp. TAE79 | reverse complement strand
ATCGAGTAGGGTGAGGCTTATGCCTCATCCCTCTCACAGAACCGTACGTACGGACCTCGTATACGGCTCCTGTACCCTTCACATTTTATCAACTTATTTCCTAAACGCTGATAAAGCAAGCCATCCCGTATTCACTTTTTCTATTGGATATAAACCAAGCTCCTCAAACCATTGGTTTGGCATCGATACACAAGATAAAGGGCTTAGTGAGTTACGCCACGAGTTCATCTTTATGAACTTAAACGGTGGCTTTTTCCCTAACTGCTTTAGTCGTCGATGTAGCCTTGATGGCTTCTTCCACAACCTCAGCTGTATTGCCCTTAGTCTTCGTCTGATCCAACCTGCCAAGGCTTTTAGCTCTCGCTTACAATTGGCTATACTAAAATAATTTACAAAACCGCGCACAACTGGATTTAGCCGCTTTATTACTTCTGCTAAATTTATGCCGCCGTTACGTTTTGTTAATTGCTTCACTTTTTGTTTAAACACGATGAGTTTTGATGCTTGTATCCGTGTCCACTGGCTACCTATCTCTACTCCCAAAAACTTCACACCTTTGCTGCTATGAGCAATATGGGTTTTCTTTTGGTTCACGGTTAATTTCAAGTCTCGCTCTAGTATTTGGGTGGATGCCTTAAGTGCTTCTTGCGCTGCTTTTTCTGTGCTGCACAAAATCAAGATATCATCTGCATACCTCACTATTCGGTGATTACGCTTTTTCATTTCTTGATCGAAAGCGGAGTTTTTCAAGTTAGTTGTCGCATCAAGTTAAATTTTATGCCGCCCGCATTGCTTCTTTTTTTTCTGGATTTAAATTTACTTCATTGATCATTGTCCAATCTCGAGATTTTCCTGACCAACGACTTGGGTTCTGTAATTTCGCCATTTCATTTACCTGATGACGTTTCGCTAGTATCGCTTTATCTAATCCTAAATGACGCTGGTTTGGCGTGACAAATTTAATACCGCTGTGCAAGTGCTCATCGTTGTACCAATCAACAAATCCGCTAACCCACTTTCTTGCGCTACCCATGCTTTCAAAGGCTTTCTCAGGGTATTCCGGGCGATACTTTAACGTCTTAAATAGCGATTCAGAATAAGGATTATCATTACTCACAGACGGTCGGCTAAATGAAGGAACAATACCTAACTCCTGCAATGTCGCTAATAACGTTGCCCCTTTCATTGGACTGCCATTATCCGAGTGCAGTGTGACTTGCTCAGGCTTTACCTGCTCTCGCCTGCAAATATCTACCATTAAATCAGCCGCCAGTGTGCTTAGTTGTGTGTCATGAACCTGCCAACCAACTATTTTTCGACTATAAATATCCATCACTAAATATAAGTATAAAAACTGACCTTTAACAGCTGTTGGCAAATACGTGATATCCCATGTATAAATTTCGTTTACACGTGTTGCCCTGAGTGCTTTTGGCTTTTTTATCTTTTTATTTGGTTTAACTTTTTCTCTGTGTGTTAATAATTTATGCGATTTCATAACACGATAGAACGAACTTTCTGATGCTATCCACACACCTTTATCCAATAGTTTAGGGACTATCTTGCTGGGTGGTAAATGTCCATATTCTATTGAATTAACAGTCTTAATTATACGCTGTTGCTCTAATTCAGTTAGCCTGTTAGGTGGTCGCTTTATCGTACTTGTTCGCTTATCTGTCATATCATCAGCTTCAATCCAGCGTTGAATTGTTCTTGCCGTTAGACCAAGTAACTCACATGCTTTTTCTTGCCTTGCCCCTGATTTCTGCGCGTCGGTAATGAGCTTTATCAATTCATGACGCTCAGTTGAGCTGGTTAATCGTCCTCGTTGAAACCCCAGAGCGCATCGGCTTTTTTTTTGAGTACGAGTAAGGCGGCTGTTTCTGCTAACGCTTTGTCTTTACGATTAAGCTCTTTTTGAAGCTGCTTAATTTCTTGTTTGAGCTGTTTACTGTCTGATTTTACGGGCTTCGTTGAAGGCCCTTTAGCAAAATTTTTCTTCCACTGCTCGATATGATGTGGGTAAAGCCCTTTACTACGGCAGTATTCATTAACGGCTGTGTCATCCAAACGTCCACATTCAATAATTGCGTTAAGTCTTTCTTCAAGATCCCAGTCTTGTGGTCGTTTTTCTGATGTCATTTGGCTGCCTGTATAGTCCGTTTCAAGTTCATGGTTTTTAGCAAGCGCTATCCAACGTTGCAAGGTTGAATAACCGATGCCTAAATCAAGTGCAATATCTTCTAGGCGAACATCATCACATTGAGATAATGCTTTTTCAACAGCTTGAACTTTAAATTCTTGTGTAAATCGACGTCTCATTTTATCTGCCTCTATTAAAAGTTAGAGGCGACAACTATCCTGACACCTGTCTCTTGATCACATCTCCTGTTGTTGCGCTTGCATGAATCGAGCGCCTTCTAGCAGTTTGCTCAGTGAAAACCAACCTTTCCATAAAGCTTCCCAACCAACAACACCTGTTTGCTTGCTGTTGTGCCACCCGCCTAATTTGGCAAGTGCATAATAAGCCCAATGTAATGAAGGTGTTGTGTTAGGTGCTTTTTTAGTTTCAGTCTTTGACCACAACAGTTTCCATTCAAGAAGATTGAAAAAATTGTCGCAACTAATTGATTTTGCATTATCTTTATCGACAACAAGCTCGCGTAACTGGAGAAGTCTCACCGCAATAAATGCTGTTATTACAATGATCTTTTCTAGATTATTTCGCGTTTGCATGCGAAACGACTCAACTTGAGTGCCCGCTGACTTCCACGCTTTATGGAACTCTTCAACTCGCCATCTTAGTTCATAAAATCTAACTATCTTTAGTGCATCAGAAGCACTATTTATCGGTTCGCCTGTATACAATTTCCACGACAAAGGACTTGTTCCACTTGGTGGATCAATCTCGTTGCAACTTATTACTGTTAAATTCATACCACCAAGTTTCTTGTGTTTTTTAGGCGGATAAATAGTAATGCAAGCATAACGTACAGCTACTTTCGCAATACGTGCTTTTCGGCCTCCTTTTTGCTGTATCTTAACCGAATATGAAGCTTCACTAGATTGATTTTCAATGTAGGGACTTAGTTTATCGCCGTCTGCATTAACGACCCGCTCATGCTTGGCCCTCACTACAAATCGTTGATTATTTATTGTTTTATAATCAATATACTCAAACATATCAGATTCTCGATCACAAACGCTTATGATATTGTCCATGACATCTGCAAATCGGGTACTCATTTCTTCCGACGAGCGTTGCCATTTATAACTTTCTTTCGTTTCGTACTTGCGGCGTTTTCTGTCGTTAGCGGTACCAAAGTTTTCATCTTTTCTGCACCAACGATGTTGTGCACCCAAGCCAATAGTACGCTCTGTTTCTGCATCGACCATAAGGACGGTGTGCGCCAACATCCCTTTAGAAGAGCTTTGTTTATATGCGCCAGTATGTCCGAGCTCTTTAGTCACATTGTGTCGGTAACACAATGTTGATGTATCTTCTAGCGCAAGGATTGTGTTTGACAGCGTTATTGTAGGTAACAGCGAATTCAAACCGGCGGTAGCGATGTTATCTGCGTCAACTTTATCATTGCGAATAAAGCGATATGCGCCTTCAATAGAGGCTTGTGAGCCAGATGCTTTCACAATAGAACTTCCTGTGTTGCTTGCCATTTGATGACTTATTTTTACCAGGCGTTTAGTGCGTCGTTCATCACCTAATTCAGCATGTTTAAACAAATGATTAGCCCATTTTTCAGTATCTTTTATCAGCATAATAATTAAACTCGATCGGTTTTTTCGTTATAACTGATCTGATCGACTGATATAAATAAAGTTCAATTGGAGCCTAATTTATTTGTGTATAAGAGTCAG
>NZ_AUTL01000144.1:0-2607 GCF_000498015.1 Pseudoalteromonas sp. TAE79 | reverse complement strand
CACCGCCTCCGTTAGCGCGTAGCTGGTCAAGAAACACGTCGGTGACTGTCATTGCACCAAGAAGATTCACCTCCACCATTTGGCGGTGCTCTGCATGCTGCTCCTTGCTAAACGGGGCGGTAAGCATGACCCCCGCATTGTTAATAAGGATGTCAGCCCCGCCAAGCTCACGCTGAACACNNNGGCCGTTGCTTCACCGATTCCTGACGATGCGCCAGTAATCACCGCTACTCGGCTAGTTTTTGGTTGGGTATTCATCATCACTCCTCGTTTTCCTAATTAGTTTCTGAATTCCCTTGGGGGGACCCAAGGCGAACACTCCTAGACTGGTGCCGCTCAGCCGTGCCAGTTTTGTAGCCAAAAAGCGTAGGGCGTAGGTAAAACTGTCTCAGCCTGTTCAATTCCCAGGTCTCTGGCCGCTTGGAACGGCCAGTGCGGATTGGCAAGCAATGTTCGGGCGAAGAACAGCACATCGACCTGTTCGTCACGGATAAACGCATCGGCATCTTTGGCACTGGTAATCATCCAACTCGTGCCTACCGCCAACCCGGTTTCGGCACGAACCCGCTCGGCATAAGGCACCATGAAGCTGGGCCCCCACGGCACCTGTTCAGTTGGTGTAGAAAGCGCAAGGCCAACATCAACCAAGTCCACACCCAAGCTTTTGAGCCAGCGCAACACTTGTAGGGCTTCGCTAAACGAGTGTTCTGTACCGTTATCGAATTCCGTAACTCCAAGTCGTACGGTCAAGGGCAAGTCATCAGGCCAGACATTGCGAACCGCTGTGACGGTCTCCATCAAAAAGCGGGCACGGTTTTCCAGCGACCCACCGTAGTGGTCGGTTCTGCGGTTGGAGTGCTGGGAAAGAAAGCTCTGCCCCAGGAAGCCGTGAGCAAAATGAAGCTCTAGCCATTCAAAACCCGCTTCGTAAGCCCGTCGGGTGGCGTCCGCAAAATTCTGCTGGGTTCGTTGAATGTCAGTGAGCGTCATCGCTATGGGTAGGTGTGGTGCCTCAGGCATATAGGGCAGTGCACTCGGGCCCACGGGTTGCCATGCTTGCGGGTCGGTTTTTGCTAACGGAGCGCCCCCCTCCTAAGGCCTGACTCTTATACACAAATAAATTAGGCTCCAATTGAACTTTATTTATATCAGTCGATCAGATCAGTTATAACGAAAAAACCGATCGAGTTTAATTATTATGCTGATAAAAGATACTGAAAAATGGGCTAATCATTTGTTTAAACATGCTGAATTAGGTGATGAACGACGCACTAAACGCCTGGTAAAAATAAGTCATCAAATGGCAAGCAACACAGGAAGTTCTATTGTGAAAGCATCTGGCTCACAAGCCTCTATTGAAGGCGCATATCGCTTTATTCGCAATGATAAAGTTGACGCAGATAACATCGCTACCGCCGGTTTGAATTCGCTGTTACCTACAATAACGCTGTCAAACACAATCCTTGCGCTAGAAGATACATCAACATTGTGTTACCGACACAATGTGACTAAAGAGCTCGGACATACTGGCGCATATAAACAAAGCTCTTCTAAAGGGATGTTGGCGCACACCGTCCTTATGGTCGATGCAGAAACAGAGCGTACTATTGGCTTGGGTGCACAACATCGTTGGTGCAGAAAAGATGAAAACTTTGGTACCGCTAACGACAGAAAACGCCGCAAGTACGAAACGAAAGAAAGTTATAAATGGCAACGCTCGTCGGAAGAAATGAGTACCCGATTTGCAGATGTCATGGACAATATCATAAGCGTTTGTGATCGAGAATCTGATATGTTTGAGTATATTGATTATAAAACAATAAATAATCAACGATTTGTAGTGAGGGCCAAGCATGAGCGGGTCGTTAATGCAGACGGCGATAAACTAAGTCCCTACATTGAAAATCAATCTAGTGAAGCTTCATATTCGGTTAAGATACAGCAAAAAGGAGGCCGAAAAGCACGTATTGCGAAAGTAGCTGTACGTTATGCTTGCATTACTATTTATCCGCCTAAAAAACACAAGAAACTTGGTGGTATGAATTTAACAGTAATAAGTTGCAACGAGATTGATCCACCAAGTGGAACAAGTCCTTTGTCGTGGAAATTGTATACAGGCGAACCGATAAATAGTGCTTCTGATGCACTAAAGATAGTTAGATTTTATGAACTAAGATGGCGAGTTGAAGAGTTCCATAAAGCGTGGAAGTCAGCGGGCACTCAAGTTGAGTCGTTTCGCATGCAAACGCGAAATAATCTAGAAAAGATCATTGTAATAACAGCATTTATTGCGGTGAGACTTCTCCAGTTACGCGAGCTTGTTGTCGATAAAGATAATGCAAAATCAATTAGTTGCGACAATTTTTTCAATCTTCTTGAATGGAAACTGTTGTGGTCAAAGACTGAAACTAAAAAAGCACCTAACACAACACCTTCATTACATTGGGCTTATTATGCACTTGCCAAATTAGGCGGGTGGCACAACAGCAAGCAAACAGGTGTTGTTGGTTGGGAAGCTTTATGGAAAGGTTGGTTTTCACTGAGCAAACTGCTAGAAGGCGCTCGATTCATGCAAGCGCAACAACAGGAGATGTGATCAAGAGACAG